>JAQWPZ010000059.1 GCA_029245125.1 Rubripirellula sp. | reverse complement strand
TCAGATCCGCCCCAAAGTCAAAGCCAAAAATGCCGTCATGGATGTCAGACTTGTGGTGCTGCGAAAAAGTGAAAAATGAAACAGGCGGTGGGAACTGCCAAGACGGACACTGCTCCCCTTTCGTGACCACACTGCTCCTTTAGGTAACGGATGCGTCTAGGTAACAGTTGCGTCTAGATAACGGATGCGTCTAGATAACGGATGCGTCTAGGTAACAGTTGCCTCTAGGTAATGGAGGCTCTCGAGATGATCGGCTGTCGCTTGGCTGGGAGGCTAGTTGCCAAGCTGGCGGAGGTAGGCCAAACCGCTAGCGAGTTCATTCAAATTTGAATCGGGGCGACCGACGGTGTAGAAGCCTCGATAGGGAATGTCTTCCAGCCTGCCGATCAGTTCCGGAAAATCGGCAGTCCCTTGCCCCAGTGGGACCGACAGTCCGCGACCGGCCGCCAAATCGATTACTCCGTCGACGGCAGAGACGATCTGAATTCGATCTCGCAACGCCGCAATCGCGTCAGAGACACTGTGGCGGTTGATGATCAGCTGGCCTGGATTGAGGGCGACGGCGACAAAGGCGTCATCGGCATTCCCCAATGCCTTTGCTAGCGTCTCACCAGGTTCATTCCCTGTTTCGGCGGCCAAGAACGCCCCGACTTTGGCACCATATCTTCCAAGGTCGTGCAGCACGGAGTGCAGCAGGTCCATGCGGGGATCATCTTCTTCCGTCTCCAGGACCGTTCCGATGGAATTGATGACAACGGGGGCCCCGAGCCGGTAAGCGAGCAGCATGGCGTCCTTGGTGGCCTCGACCCGGCGGTCCAAATCGGCCGGATTATCGTAACCACGGCGGGTCAGAAATCGGACCGAAGCGACGCGCAGATTGCCATCCTCGAGAATTTTCCGCAACTGACGGAGGCCTGTGTCCGACAATTGAGAAGGGTGGATCTCGTTACGCGCGTCGAGTTCCACGGCGGTCGCACCCCATTTGGCGGCCTGCTGCAGAGCCCGCTTCAAGGGCATCCGCATCGCATCCAGCCGCACTGCCAACTTCAGTTCCGCCACGTTTCCCCTCGAATTTTCATTTGATGGCTGATCAATTGCACGTCGGCATCTTACGTGCCGCACTTCGGACCGCAAGGACCATCACGCGAATCAAGCGTCGCGCATGGTGTGGGATTGCTCTGCTGGTAGTGTTGTCGCCGATCACCGGGCAGGCGACTGAACCGATAGGGGAACCGTCCGCATCAGTCGTCCGCCACATTTGGGATTTCAGCCGAAAGGATGACTGGGATCGTAATGATGGCTGGCCCGATAAGTGGAAACGTGTCGATGGCCCGGGATACCCCAAATACGTGACCGCAGCGATCAAGCCGCATAATTCCTCGGTCGAATCTTTCTACCGAACGCTCGACGCCAATGTCTTTCGAGCCTGGAAGATGCTTCGAAACTCTTTTCCAAACTTACCAGAATTGCCACCCTCGGTCGCCGATGCAGCCGTCGACCGTTACCTGCATATCGAATTAGACGGGGGGCAGTTGATGATGACATCGCCGCCGATCCCAGCCAGCCGAGTTTTTAAGTATCGCTTTTCCTGTCGCATGATGACGCAGGGATTGCGGCACGACTCGGCTCGGGCCGAAATCATTTGCCTCGACGGGAAAGGCAAAGAAATCGACGTTTTTTCGACTCCCGCAATGAGTGGCACCAATGACTGGACCGAGATAACGTTGGACGTCGCCAAACCACCCAGCGAAACAAAACAGATCGCGATACGGCTGCACGTCCAGCGCGGCGAAACGGGTGTGGAGGATGTTCACGGAGCGATCGGTTTTGACGACGTCACTGTCGAGCAGTACCCGCAAATTCAAATCTTCACCGATCAAGCGAGGGGAATCTACCGTTTCGGTAGCCCCGTTCTATCGACCGCCAAAGTGCTGGGCTTGCGGTCGGGCATCTCCCGCGTGCGGTTTCAGCTGACCGACAGCAGCGGACAAGAAATTGGTCACCAGCTGATTCAGAGCGAGAAAGCGACGCCGGTCAACCGACTTGATCCATCAGACGACTTGGACGGCAATGATTTCGAGTCTCGCGCGACTTGGAAATTGCCGCTATTGGCCCCCGGGTTTTACCGAGTCTCAGCATCGCTGGTTGACCCGGAACTGTCCTCGCTGGCGACGGAAACAACGTTCGCCGTGATTGATCAGTTGACAGACGAACCGCTGGCGGGCCCGTTTGGCTGGACGCTACCAGACGGCTTGAAAGGAATGGAGCCACGCGAGGCAGCTGCTTGGTTAGCCAGTCTTGGCGTCGCCTGGGTCAAGTATCCCTGTTGGCTGCACCCCGACGATTTTGTCGGAATCGATCGAGTGGCAAAGACGCTGACGAAGTTGCAGGACGCCGGGATCGAAACGGTAGGCATGCTGGACCAGCCACCCGATGACCAAATCCCGTTATACGGAGTTCGCGGCCGTCGAGATTTAGTCGCAGCACAATTGTTTTACGATATAAAAACTTGGCAACCGCTGCTTGAACCGGTCATGTCCCGATTGACCTTGAGCGTTGGCATGTGGCAGTTAGGGTGCGAACGCGATGACAGTTTTCTGGGGCGACCACGACTGCGGGAATTGATTAAGGAAATCGCAGCCGGGTTGCAAGGCTTCGGTCAATCGACCGAGGTCGCGATTTCGTGGCCCTGGCTAGAGCCGCGGCTACCGGCCAACGAAACATCGTGGCAAGCCGTCTGTCGTAGCAGCCATTCAACCTTGGCGGCCAGCGAATTGGACGCGGCTTTAACCAAACAAGAAAGCCAACAACAAGTACTGCCGCCACAAAAAACCAAACCGTACACGTGGTTGCTGCTCGACCCGATTGAGAAAGATGCCTATTCGCAGGCGAGTCGAATCAACGATTTGGTGATGCGAATGGCAACCGTTCGTAGCCATCAGGTCCAGGCTTCCTTTGTGAGCAACCCGTACGACCAACAGCATGGACTACTTCGGCCAGATGGCCGACCGTCCGAGTTGTTGTTGCCGTGGCGAACGACCTCGCAATTGATCGGGAATCTTCAACGCGTCGGTTCACTGCAACTAAGGAGCGGTGCAAACAACATTATCTTTGCAGGGGCTGAGCGAGAAGTGCTGATGGTCTGGTCCGCCCAACCCGTGCAAGAACTGATCTTCCTGGGTGAAAACGTATCGCAAGTTGACGTCTGGGGTAAAACAACCAAACTCCCACCCGAGACCGTTGGCAATCAAACAGCCCAGCGACTTGAAATTGGCCCCACCCCAAAATTCATTATCGGTGCTGACCCTGAGTTGTTGGCGTTTCGGATGTCGGTCGTTGTTTCCCCAAAACAGCTCGATAGTCTGCTCGGACGCAGACAACAAATGACTGTTGAATTCACCAACCCAACCGCTGATAGTTTGATCGGGACGCTGCGGGTGCTCAAACCGAGCACGTGGCAACTCGATGATCCGACGCGGGAGTGGGAAGTCTTGGCCAGAAAGCCCTCCCGCTCCGAATTCAATGTGGTCCTCAGCAACTCTGCCAAAGTTGGCAAGTACGAGATCCCTGTTCAGTTCAAGTTGGAAACCATCCCACCGAAAGTGCTGACAACCTACCGCCAGATCCAGGTCGGTCCAACAGGATTGGAAATCAATGTGACGACCAAAATGTTGCCGAGCGAACAACTGCGAGTCGAAGTTGAGTTGACGAACCGATCTGACCACAGGCAAGCCTATGACTGCATGATGTTCGCCACACCTGATCGGCAATACCAACGACTGTTCATTACCGTACTGCCAGGTGAAACTGCCAACCGATCGGTCATCTGGAGAAACGGTGAAACACTGCTCGGTAAACGGATGCTATTGCGAGCTGATGAACAAGACGGCCCCCGCATTCTGAATTATCCGTTCACCGCCACACGCTGAAACAGCACTCGCGTTAGCCCTCGTTCCGGCAGCTCGCGTTCTCTGAACGTCAAATCGATCCACTTTAGATCGTCAACAATCTTCAAATCGTAAAAATGATTGATAGCTCAGCGGAGCAGAATCGTCTTTTTAATGATTCTGGATGGTAAGTTCGAGTTGCTGAGCTCCGATGGCGAACTGCCGCTATCAAACGATTGGGGAGGAGCCGCCCGACCAGCCGAGCGATTGAGTCCGCAAGTTGTCCGATACAGGGCGTCCAATTCACTCAGCGACAGACCTTTGCCCCGCCGCCAACAAGATTTGATTGGTCGCTATCATGGTGGCATGAAAGTGCTGCTAACCAATGATGACGGCGTCGACGCGCCTGGGCTCGAAGCTTTGTACCAAACGATACGGGATGCCGTCGGACAAAACGCGACGATCACTGTGGTTGCCCCACATCAGTGTCGCAGTGAATGTGGGCACGGTGTGACCTCGGGTCGTCCGTTGACGGTGTCCCAACGTGCCAACGGCTGGTTTCTGGTCGACGGCACGCCGGTCGATTGCGTTCGCGTCGCCTTCGCGGAATTGGCAACCGAGGCGGATGTCGTTTTCTCCGGTGTCAACGCCGGAGCCAACCTTGGTGTCGATCTGCTGGTCAGCGGGACATTCGCAGCAGCTCGAGAGGCTGCACTTCACGGTGTTGCCGCAATGGCGATTTCCCACTACCGGCACCCCGATGTACCAAGAACCTGGGAGCATGTGCCACGTTGGGCAGCCGTGACCGTAAACGAGTTCATCGATCAAGCCAGCCATACGGATAGGTCAGCAAATCACGGCTTGTTGTGGAATGTAAATTTGCCGGCTGTCGACCCAGAACGTCCGACCCCTCCCAGATGTCGATGCCCAGTCGACCAGCTTCCGTTGCAGCGAACGGCAACCGCAACCGGCCAGATCATTGAAATGGAAGCCGATTTTCATGGCCGGCCACGGGCACCAGGAAGCGATGTTGAGCGATGCTTTAATGGGCATCTCACCATCAGCGAGTTGAGCCCGTTCGTGTAGACCGCCGTCAGTGTCGAGCTAGTTAGAGCTGCTAACGAATGCCGGCAAAAGCGAATGGCCGCAAAGCACCAGTGACGTACCGAAGAGGTGCACCAAGCTGCTCGAGTTGCAGGCTTACGGTGAAGGTCGCCGCATCAGACCCAATTTTCCGCGAGTTCCCAACAAGACAATGCCAAGCGGGGCTGATTCCCAGCCGCCAAATCTGCTCCCAGCCTTCCACGCCGCCCCAATCACCCCAGACGCCCTGTTGTCCCAGCCACCCCAGTCGCCGAATCTGGGGGCACGCGTTGATGGGTTTCGAGCCAGGAAAACAGGGTTCTTTTCGCCCGTGGACCAAACGTGTCAGGCGGTTCAGCGATAGTCATATCAGCAGCGAGGAGAGCCGCCGATTCTTAAAACGAGACTGCGGTTTCAAATTGCAAACAAATTAGACGGTTTGGTCCAATCGGTAATCCGAACAACTGGATGTCGATCGAAGAAGATTTCTCTGTTTTTTCGAGTTTCACTCAAGAAACAAAGTGCTTTTTAGTTTCGCACACCGATTGGACCGTTTTTGGTACATCATTTGTGCTGGTGTGCAATACCGTCAAAGACATCACCTCGAATTTCAGGGAAGTTCAACATGTTGGTTTTAAGCAGGAAAGAAGGCGAGAAGTTGGTCATCGGCGACAACATCGTTGTGACGGTGAATCGTATCAGCGGAAATCGTGTCTCCATCGGTGTCGAAGCTCCGCGGGATGTTCGGATCGTCCGAGGCGAACTCGACCGACACGAAGTCACCGCCGGCCCGAACGCACCGATGTCGATGTCGATCAATGAAGCGAACGTATCGATTGCTAGCAAGCCCGAGCACTAGGCATTCGTGTTCCGATTGCTTCCACGCCTTGATGCAGGCTAACCTCGTCCTGCGGTCCACGGTTCCCCTAGACGATCAACCAACGAGTCGCTCAAGTCCGACTAATGGAAGATCGACTTCGGGGCTCACTCGTGTTAGCCGCCTGTCGCATTGCGGCAGCATGGTGACTCCGCAAAGGTTTTGCGTAAGGATCAACCGCTGTCACGAACCGTTATGCCGAGTAGTTCCTCCGAGAAGGCTTCTCAATCGGCTGCGAGTTCAGCGTAAGTGTTGTGTTCGACGTCGTATTCCCCTCCCCACGACTGAGGAAGGATACGGGGCCCGCCCTATCCTTGGTCCCCGCTCTCTCAATGCCTGCTCAAAACCAACGGCCAGGGTGGCGTCAACCGGTGTGCCCTGCCTGCGAATGTGATCCGCCTGCGAACGTGATCCGCCTGCAAACGTGATCCGCTAAAGAAATCGATCGTTCTGCGGCGTGATGAGTGAAGAAGTTGCTAAAAAAGAGTGAGCCCGCCAAGGTTGCTGCTTGAGACGCATAAGTTCGTCCAGCCGCTTCATGCTCGCCTCTGTGCTGCGTAGCAAACGTGACAAGAAACCTTCCATCGCGTTCGAAATTCCGACTTGCCCGCGGCGGGCCCCAGCGAGCACTCCGGAAGCAAGTGGTGAGGAACTGAGCGGTGAAGGAGATTAGCAGTCGAGGAGACAAAGCGTAAATCGAGCAGGCCGAATCCAACAGCGAAGCGATTCAAATCCGACGAAAGTATTGCGATGAAACTGCGTCCCGCTTGGCTCACCCGACTTTGACGAGATGGAACGCAGCCTGGTCAGCGAGTGCCTTAAGACGGACGCAACATCTGCTCCAACTTCTCACGATTCGGCGTTTGAACCACACCTTTTTCGGTGATGATCGCGTCGACCAATTCGGCAGGAGTCACATCGAACGCCGGATTGATGACCTGTACGCCCGCTGGGACCGTTTCCGAGCCTTCCGCGCCGGCGACCTCTTCACGAGCACGCTGCTCGATCGGGATTCGGCTACCCAGCTGTAATGAAAAATCAAACGTGCTTGATGGCGCCGCGACGTAGAACGGGATTCGGTGATGGCGGGCGAGAACGGCCAATGGGTAGGTGCCGATCTTGTTCGCGACATCGCCATTGGCAGCGATTCGATCGGCTCCAACGATCACAGCATCAACCGTCCCAGTCTGCATGAGTGAACCGGCCATCGAATCGGTCATGACCGTGACAGGGACACCTGCCTGGGCGAGTTCCCACGCGGTCAATCTCGCCCCCTGCAATAACGGCCGTGTTTCATCGGCAAAGACTTCGATGGGATGCCCCGAGGCATGCAAGTGATAAATCGGTGCGAGCGCAGTACCCCAAACCGACGTCGCCAACCCACCGGCATTGCAGTGGGTGATGACTCGATGGCAACTCCCCAACAACTCCGCTCCATGTTCGCCGATCCGCTGGCACATCTGGCGATCTTCTTGGTGGATCTGTTGAGCCTCCGCAAGCAACACCGAACGCAGGGTATCCGTGGCCCCGTGTTTTTCGGCAACACGCTTCATCCTATCGAGCGCCCAGAACAGATTGACTGCGGTCGGCCTACTGGTCGCCAACTCGCCGACCGCTTCGAGCACCGAGCGATAGTTCTGTTCGGGAGAGCCACCTGGCGTGGCGGCCAGGCAAACACCATAAGCGGCTGCAATGCCAATCGCAGGAGCACCTCGCACAACAAGTCGTTGAATGGCATCGTGGACTTGCGGCACGGTTGAACAACGAATCGTGACAAGCTGGCCGGGCAACTTTGTCTGGTCGATCAACACAAGTTGATCCTGTTCGAACGCCAGCGTGGCGGGGGCGGTTGAATTACTCATTCCTGAACGATAGTTGGCGAGCGAGATACCGTAAACATGGCGTCCGCGACGGAGTCGCAACACAGCGGAAAGCAAATGGTTCACCTTCCGCTCGTTCATGGGGTAGCCAAAACGCAGGCCATCGCCCCCCGAGAGGTGTTATTCAGGCCGAATACACCCCTCGTGTGATGCGAAGAAGGAACCCGTAGCGGGCCAAATCAACGCGAATAGTCTGTTAAAAAACAGAGGAATCTTACGGGCCGTAAATTTGTTTTCCCCAAGCAGCATCAGCGACCTCCGACTGCTAAAATCAGCCTCGCCACTCTGCATGTATTTCACCTTGGAAGTTTCAAAATGAAAACCTGTTTCCGCTGGATCGCCTGTCTATCACTCTGGTGCTTCGCAACCAGTCTGGCAAATTTCGTCGTGGCGGCCGAAGGAAAGCCGGGCCAACAAGTTGAATTGAAGTTCGAAACCAGTGATTCGGCAACGGTCAACTATCTCCTTCATCTGCCCAAAAATTACGACGAGCAAGATAAATTGCCGTTGGTGCTTTTCCTGCACGGACGTGGTGAGAGCTATGGGCCACTCAGCTTGGTTGCCAAGTGGGGACCGCCACGATTCGCAGCACGCGGTGACGAGATGCCCTATATCTTGGTGTCACCCCAGTGCCCCGGCGACGACAAGTGGTCCTCCGAAACCCAACAAAAGCGACTCGATGAGTTGTTCGATCAGATCGTGGGTGACTACAAGGTTGATACGAGCCGCACCTATTTGACCGGCTTGAGCATGGGTGGTTACGGGTCCTGGACGATGGCAGCGAATCACCCTGACCGGTTTGCCGCAGTCGTGCCCGTCTGTGGTGGTGGTAATCCTGACGATGCTGATCAATTAAAAAACATTCCAATCTGGGTCTTTCATGGAGACCAAGATCGCGCGGTGCCCTTCAGTCGATCAGTGGAAATGGTGGATGCAATCAAAAAAGCGGGAGGAAAATCGATCCGCTTTACCACGCTAGAAGATTTTGGCCACAACTGCTGGTCAGCCACCTATGCCTCGCCCGGACTCTTCACTTGGATGTTCAAACAAGAGCGGGCAAAAAAGTAACAGCGGAACTAAAACCAGCGACTATCGGAGCGTTTCAAAACGCCGAAGCGACGGCGTCAGTCATTTCCCGCCGTCCACCATACGCACTCGGAGTTTACCTGATGAAATCATTTTCCTTGACCAAGTTACTTCTGTTCTGTTCGTCATGGTTGATTCCGATTTCCGTCGCCTCCGCCGATGTGCCACCAGACGACGGCAAATTGCGGATCATTGTATTCGGCGCGCATCCTGATGACGCCGAGTACAAGGCGGGTGGTGCGGCGGCGTTGTGGGCGGAACGGGGGCATCATGTCAAACTGGTTTCATTAACGAATGGTGATATTGGTCACTGGGCAATGGCGGGTGGTCCATTAGCGCGACGCCGGTCGGCTGAGTCGGCTGAAGTTGCCAAGCAACTGGGCGTTACATCGGAAGTACTCGACATCCACGACGGTGAATTGATGCCAACTCTGGAGAACCGGCGGAAGGTGACCCAGTTGATCCGCGAGTGGAACGCCGACATCGTGATCTCGCATCGGCCGTGGGATTATCACCCCGATCATCGTTACGTTGGCGTGTTGGTCCAGGATGCTGCCTATATGGTCGCGGTACCACATTTCATGCCGCTCGTGACGCCGCTGAAAAAGAACCCAGTCTTCCTTTATTCAAGCGATCGCTTTCAGAAATCTTATCCCTTCGAAGTCGATGTTGATTCCGTCTTCGATCAAAAAGTGAACGCGTTGACAGCACTGGTCTCCCAAACGTTTGAAGGTGGTGCGTTGGGAAGCCAGGAAAAGATGGACGCCGCTCCACCTGAGTCGCAACCAAAATTGCGAGCCAAGTGGTTGCGTGAGCGGTGGGTGAAACGCCAATCAGGGGAAGCGAAACGATATCGAAATGGACTGATCCGTTGGTACGGCGAAGAAGCGGCCAACGAAATCAAATACGCCGAAGCATTCGAAGTTTGTGAGTACGGGCGGCAACCCTCGGATGCAGATATTCGTCAGCTGTTTCCATTCTTGCCACCGAAATGATTGAACAGGCAAGAGTCGGATCGGCTGGTCCCTGACGATGCAAACAAGATTCCGACGAAGCCGAACGTTGGTCCCTTGCGTAAAAACTGTGTCGGTGCTCCATTCACCAAAGCGGTGAATGCCGCACCGACGGTACCTGAGAAAGACTTGGAGCGTGTGATTCGTCGCGATGACTCTCTTTTATTATGATCCCGTGTTTCTTGAGCACGACACCGGCAACCACCCCGAGAATGCCGGACGATTACGTGAAGTAATCAAACACCTCGATCAGCATTCAATGCTGGATGCGATGAAACAGCCGCAATGGGAAGCGGCGACACTGGAGCAATTGCTTCAGGTCCACTCGGAGGATGCGATCGCGTTGATTCGTCAGTGGGTTGAAAAAGGGGGAGGTCGGATTGAGCAAGACACAGTGGTCAGTCCACAATCGTGGCTGGCCGCCACGCGAGCATGCGGCGCCGCATGCGATGCGGTTCGGCGTGTCATTGCCGGCGAAGACCGTCACGCATTTTGCCTCCTACGCCCCCCTGGCCATCATGCACTGCACAGTCATCCGATGGGGTTTTGCCTCGTCAACCATGTTGCCATCGCC
>JAQWPZ010000016.1 GCA_029245125.1 Rubripirellula sp. | reverse complement strand
TTCGTTGGTAGTGTCCGTCAAGGTGCGCACATTTGATTTTCCAGGTCTTGGCTCTGGAGCGATTTCTTTCGGGGCCATGGCCCCGCGACCGGATCACCAAACGGACTGTCCATGAAGTCAAAACCAAAACCGGCGTTTGGGACCACAATGCCCCACTTGAGCCAACCGACGGATGGTTCCTCAAGGGGCTCATGAGGGAGCGAATCGTAGCCGCTTTCGCCAGAACGCGGGTCTGGTTGGTGCGCGACTTGGTTCTCGGCCCGCACTCATCTGAGACCTTCGTGATGAAAACAACCATTCGAAAGAGACTTCGTAGTCAATTGGTGGAATCGTGGAAAACTGTGCTCGAGAAGCAGTACGCGTTTCAATGGATCAATTCAGAACGCAGTCTTCAAGCGTACTTTGCCACGAGTTTAGATACAGTGCTGCGGTCAACTCAAAAAGCGGCCACGGAACTCCAGCGGCGTTTGTTCATTGAACCAACGATAAGGATTGGTAAAGGTAAGAAGGTGTACGAATGCAAGCCGGATGTTGTTGTCTGCAACAAAAACAAAATCATTGCTGTCATCGAACTAAAATACCAGCCTAAGTCCAAGCCTACATACCAAGACGATATCAAGAAGTTGGAACTTCTGAAGAAGGATGTCGAGCAGGGTACACTGCTAAACATATCGAATAGCAGGTACCGAGGGCCGGTGAGAGATTCCACTACCTACAGCTTTGCAGAAGATGGGTTGTTTGTCTGGGCAGGAATTTACAACCCAGAGAAGCACAGCGACAATACTCTGAAAAACACATCACTCATTTCAGGGAACAGTAAGCTCCAAGGTTGTTTCCTCACCCTCCATGCGGAAACTTACGCAGAGCATGATCCCCTAGTATTTCATCGGTCATCTTGGTGATTCAAAGACAAATCCCTCGCATTCGTAACGTTGACTACAAAACAAAAGTCAGGGTAGCAAGGGATTGATTGGACAAAGATATTGGCTTTCGAATAATTCGATCACTTTCTCAAGAGCTGGTTGACTTCCTGTCTCCATCTTGGCAATCAGTGTTTCCGGAATTACCGAGTCAATGTCCAAAGCCCTTATATGATCAAAGACATCGTCATTCTCTCGAAAAAAGTGGACATAGCTACGGTGTGCGTCAGCGTATTCGAGATCCAGTGCTAGTTCCGACAACTCTTCGTGATAAGTGTCCTCTGCTTTAAGCTTGGCTTTGTCCTGCCAAGACACAAGAAATTCCTTCGCATAACTCTGCAACTTCGCCTGTTCAGCATCGGTTAAACAGCGATATTCAGGGTAGGATGGCATTGTTAGATGTACTCACGTTCGAGAGCTTCGACGTTGAAAGTCAGGTATTAATAACCGATTACGTTGGTTTTAATTCGTGGTCTGCAAAGTCTCCCGATGGCATGCACAAGCCCACTTTTTTAAGATTCTAGCCGTCTGATTTATAGAATCTACACCGTCAACAATCATGCACACCCACGATAGTGCGGGCCGGACATACAAGTGAAAGTAACGCCAAGCAAAATTGATGCACTTATGCCCTTCTTGAAGAAATTCGAGGGATGTGGTTTCGCTGATGGTACACCAAGAACAGACGCAACAATTTTTCCAGACATCAAGTTCGAAGATACTGTGAACCGATTTACTCGGGCTCTCTATCAAAGTGACTGGATTGCCAGCGATTTTAATTGGACGAAGTGGCAGGAGACTGCGCAGCGGTACGTCGAGTGTCGTGACATGGTTGGGTCAGCAGACGCGCTGACCATCCAAAAACTATTGACGACACACGTACGTAAAGATCGATTTTGTGAAGGTCATCTCGCCTCCATGATCAAGAATGGGCACATTCTTGGTTTATTGCGGCGTCTCCAGGAACTTCGATTGGAAATGAACCAAGAAGTTGATGATGAGTTCGACTGACGTTGAATATTCATCAAATACGGCGGACGTTCATTCCCAGTCACCAACCGCACACAGTGCCAGCTCTCTCATGTTCCCTTGGCCATCGAATTCCCAGCCAAATGCTCCGCCGTCTCCTTCACAACTGTGGTGAACGATCATGCCACCCTCGCATGAGTGTTGACTGACCCATTTGGCAATTGCCTCTGCCTGCGACCACTTACCTTGGAGTGCAGGTACAGTGCCGTCATCTTCACACGGGTCATATGGACTGCCGTAACTTCCGGATGCCCGAAACTGCAAGAAACCTACTGTGTCGATTGCTATTTCGTTGATGAAATGCCGGATCTTTGCTACGCCTTTGCCCTTCTTGGTTTTGATTGTCTTCTCAACTGCCGCAAGGGAATCAGATTTAATTTCGACATCGACAAGATAAAGCGTTGTCTCGTATCCCATTATCCTTGATCCCTTTGATTTAATGTCAGTTTAATGCCAATCCGACAGTTGCAAGCCATTATCTCGCAAGCCAACCGACGCCCATCATAAGGTTTTCCTGAATAGGTCTGGCCAATCGTACTAGATCCAATTAACCAGTCGTGTGCATGTAGGCTCGATGGAGCAAGGCGGAGCCGCGACTGAGCTGCCGTAGCGTAGGACGTAGCTGGGCAGTCGAAACTCTACCTATTGCAGCCCCGCCCTGTCGCTCTGCCCCGAGCGGTGGGGCTCTGTTTATGCTGGTTGCGGCCAATAAACCTTTAACCACCTGGGTGAACGTGAATCTTTTTCAATCTGCTGTTGTTTTTGTTGCGGTTCTTGCGATCTGCGGATGTGATCAGGGGCAGCCAAGGGCACCAGTCGCGACCAATAATGCTGCACCAGCTCAGTTACCGGAATCCACCAATTCAATTGGCATGAAATTCAAGTTGATACCAACAGGGATGTTTACGATGGGCGGAGGTGGTGTCTCTCGAAAGGTCACACTTACACAGTCATTTCAGATGGGCGTTCACGAAGTTACACAGGCACAGTACGAGCAGGTCATGGGAGTGAACCCGAGCAAATTCAAAGGTGCTAATAACCCTGTTGAAACGGTCGGGTGGGAGGATGCAGTCGATTTTTGTCGCAAGCTAAGCGAACTACCAGCGGAGAAAGCGGCAGGTCGCGTTTATCGTTTACCAACCGAAGCCGAGTGGGAGTATGCCTGCCGTGCTGGGACGACGACGAATTACAGTTTTGGGTATAAAGCTACTGACTTAGGGCTATACGCATGGTATGCCGTGAATTCGGGAGGAAGAACGCATCCCGTGGGCGGCAAGCAACCTAATTCATGGGGTCTTTACGACATGCACGGCAATGTTTGGGAGTGGTGTCAGGATAGGTTTGCACCTTACCCGTCTGGTTTTTTGACCGACCCAACGGGACCGGAAGTTGGGTCCCACCGCGTGATCCGTGGCAGCAGTTACTTACTCTCCGGAGAATTTTCTCGGTCGGGGTTCCGTCGCAAGCTCACTGGGGTGATCGGCTTGGATGACCATGGGTTTCGTGTTGTCCTCAGTTCTGGCAAGTAGGCGGAGCCGCAGGAAAGGTAGCGTCGGACGTAGAGTGGGGGGTGGTTTAGATCTGTATTACGCCACACCTGCCGTGCGTGGTCCGCGGTCAAGGGAGTTCCGAAACCCTCACTCACCCACGCGGCCTATCCACCACAAAGCCTGCCGCGTCTTCGCCCAAGACGTCAGCAAGCCACGCTTCGGCTTGCTCGCGGAAGTGGGCAGTGCCTTGGGTTAGCTGCTCGAACATGGGGCGTTGTCGTTCTTCTTTCCTGACTTTTTTGCAAGGGCATTAACCCAACGTTGTTTTCGACCTGAACGGAGATCCGTCGTTGTCCATGTTCGCACGTTCGCCACGCAATGCTGCTCTTTAAGTAAGTCACCTAAGCCCATTTCGGTGAAGTCTACGAAGAGACGGTCACCGTCCATTCGTTCTCCACGTCCCTCCTTGAACGATGAATAAAAAATGCCGTTCGGACGCAAGGCAGTGAGGAGTCGCACCACCACTTCGCCCAATTCTTTCATGGGCACATGCAATAACGATGCACATGCCCAAATGCCATCAAACGTCTCGCGGAAATCTATTTCCTGAAATTGCATTTGTTGGGCAGGTTGCCCAGTCAGGTGCGTTGTTGCTGTAACCATTTGTGATGATGCATCAACAGCAGTGACGTTGTAACCAAGCTCCAAGAAGGTCTTGGTATCTCTCCCTGAGCCACATCCCAAGTCCAGAATACTGCCACCCTTCGGTAAGCCATCAAGGAATGGATGGTAAAGGTCACCCATATTTAAGTTAACAGTGCTGCCAACGTATTCACGAGCATGCTTGTTGTAGTACCGGATAGTCGTCGACTCAGAATGCTGGCTCATGCTCATGCTCCGGTGCCCAGCTACCGATTAGCAATTCCTTTGATGCCTGGTAGGAACGTTGCAGGAACTGTTGCCTAGCTAATTCGTTCTTGCCGGTCTGGTGAATCAGCGTTTCACGCAGAGGGTGGTGGCTTGCGATAAAAAAGTTGTTTCGCTTGTGTAAGCGTTCTAAGAACTTCAAATCGGGAAGCTTGGCAAACTTCCCATTCGGGCCACGATTGCAGTCCTTACAAGCAAGAACCAAATTCCACACCCCGTTAATCAAATCGCCCAGTCCATAAGGTCTCAGGATATGCGGAAAAAAATGATCGACATCAGCAAGTTGAGCTGAATTGGATGCAATTTCGATGTTGTGAAAGCAGTAAAAGCACTTACCCTTCTGATATCCATTAAGGGCGTCCCGGCAGCCAGTAATTGTCTTTCGTTGTAACTGACGGTCATTAACGACGAGTAGTTCGGAATCTTCGTCGTATCCAACAGTTAGAACACTTTTGGGTAGTTTCAGTTCCCAAGCGGTCTCGACTAGCCGCCAGCGAGCCTCGACCTCTGTGGACAGGTTTGGGTACTGGATGTTGTCTGCCATTTCGAACAGGTTTTCCGTGATGCGGATGCCTTTCTCCTCGCCCTTCCGCTCATCAGTGAAAAACCGGACGCCGATCTCGCCCTGGTTAACAATGTGAAAAGCATCAATCACGTTGTTGAATCCGAGTTTGGTCGTTGCATCAAGGAGTTCTTCTTTCTTGACTTCACCAGAATTGAATCTGCGGCAGGTTTTGAGGAACCTGCTTGTTGAAGCAGTTCCCTGTTTGTCTGCGAATTTAAGGTGTTCACAAATGTTGCGTGAAAAGGGCTCTGCAAGTTGATGCAGTGTTACAACCTCTGTGCCTTGCTTCGCAAAATCGAGAAGAGATTTTCCTAAGGCAAACTTGTAGGAAGCAACATTGCGTCCAAACAGAATGATGGATCGCCAGTAGTTATCAAGACTCGGTTGTACCTCGGTGAAGTTAGTCATGCACTCATCGTTCGACGACTTGATATGAAACGTGCGATATCAAAGTACTTGGATAAATTGGCTACTCTATTCAGTTTTGGTGGCGTCTGAATTTGCGATTCTCGGATCTTCCTTATGTTATCAAAGTTAACAGAAGGATAGCAGGCCAGCTGCAATTCCCTCGCTCACGCGTCGGGTTACCAAGAGGAATCAACAGGGGGCAGGACTTGTTTTCGGCTCGGCTGGGAATCGACTCTGCTTCCGAGTGGGGGACCACATCAGGCGAGCGATAAAGAGTCCTTGCCCTTTTTCGACTCCAGCCTCGTAAGGATGAGTTGTTCAGCCTGGCTTAACCGCGTGAAGTGTTCGCCAACTTCTTTACAGTTTTTGCTGCACTTAATTGGCCACCGGGTCAAACCTAATTGGCCACAGCGGTGGACCTTCTTTGATGCATTGAGGTGCAGAGGGGCAAGAGATTTTCCGTAAACCAAAGAAAAGGGCCAACTTGCGATCTCTCGCAAATTGGCCCTAGTGGAGGCGGCGGGAATTGAACCCGCGTCCCGCGATGGATCCACGATGATGTCTACGTGTGTAGTCGAGCTATTTATGTTCCGAAGAACCTTTCGCTTACCACGGCGCTGCCCGACAGGCTCCGCCGCTCGCTAACTCGAATCATTTTTTGACTCCTCGCGTCTCGAGTAGGACGACGAGCGATCCAGAATTGTGACGGGCAGTCGGGCGACTCTGGCAATCCCCCTCAGCCCGGGCTACCTATTCTTAGGCGGCCAGTGCAAGACTTTCATCTGCAACTAAAAGTTGTGATCAGCTTTTTACGTGGCCAACTGATCAACCACGACACGCAACCATTGCTTCTTCACATCCGGTCGAATCCAGATCACCCCCGATAACGAGTAGTAAAACCATACGGTGATAATATCGGCGTCGGCCCGCAAAAAGTCAAGCAAAGCAGACTCCCCATTGAGGAAAGTGGCAGTCCATCCGGCAAAGCTAACAACCCGCTGCCAAAACACTGACTCGCTCTTCCTCAAGGCACTCGTGTCTTCTGATCTGCGGCGAGAGCGATTTTCACGTGGGTAACGGAGGGGCGGCGAATTGAATCCTAAATGAAGTGGACTCTGCCTTCGCCGGAGGTCGGAGGCTGCCAATGTCCCAAAACAAAAGGGGGTGACTCATGAAGAGACAATGCCACCAGAGTATAAAAGCACCGGAATACCAACTGCTGGGCAGCGTGAGCGGGTGCTGGGCAGCGTGAGCGGGTGGTGGGCAGCGTGAGCGGGACTTGGAGCTGGTCGAAATCACGATTAGCTCCATGTCGTTTCCAAATTTGGTCGATCGCAAGCTCTGCTGTTTGGAGTACTGCGTGACGGCAGTGTTTGTTTCTATGCGGCGGTGTTTTGGGGTGTGTTTTGGGGTGTGTTTTGGGGGGTGGTGTTCACCACTTGGTTGAGTGAACAGGACGAGTTTTTCTGAAGGGCATGGGATTTGCTCTCGGTTCTTGCCGTTTTGGCTCTTTTTTTGCGGAACTTTCCTAATAGTGAGGGGGAAGTGCTGTTCGGATTTTGACTCAGCATTGAAAAAAAGTTAAAATCGTAGATTGTACTTGCCGCTTTTCGGCGTCATTTTTCGCATTACACCAATTTCGAATCACTCTGAGACCTCTCGCATGTTTTCCAAATCGGCCCTTCAAATCGTCACCTTGGCCATTTGCGTTCTCCTCGTATTCCCGATGGTTGGTTGCAAGACGGAGACGACGCCAGTTCAAACGACCGGGAACGAACTCGACCAGTACTTGGCAGATAACCCGGATGAGGCTTACAGCAGTGACGGCATCGCCGAAGATATGACAGCGGACGAGGAGGATGGTGAAGGAGACGACGACAGCGGTGAAGAAGAAGCCAAGTGAGTTTGACTCAACCCGAAGGCCGCTTCCTTCGAACAGCGATGGTGATCATTCCATCAGCGGTCATCGGTTTCAGCGGTCATCGGTTTCAGCGGGCAGGCTAAACGTTGCACGGGCCACTTTCTGCAAAGGCCACAAGTCGCGCGGGCCAATTAACGGTATTTGTTTTTTTCTTTCTATATTGTGATCTGGAGTCATCATGAATGTTCGCAGAAGACGAGGTTTTACGCTCGTCGAATTGTTGGTGGTTATCGCCATCATTGGAGTTTTAGTTGGTTTGTTGTTGCCGGCGGTTCAGGCCGCACGAGAGGCGGCTCGCCGCATGAGCTGCAGCAACAACTTCAAGCAAATTGGCTTGGGAATCCATAATTACCACTCGACCTTCAAGCAGTTGCCGATGCACCGCGGTGGGACGATTCGTCCACCTGGAACGAATAACCGGCAAGCTCGTTTACCTGTTGCTCCCGGACAGCCTCACGGCGGCAACAACTTCCACAACCTAAGTGTGCTTGTGCCGCTGCTGCCTTACGTGGAGCAACAGGCGCTGTGGGAGCAGATCAGCAATAAGTTCGAGTCCCTGCAAAACCCCGGCTTGCTTTTCAACGCGATGGGACCACAGGTAGCGATGTCGTTGGCTGATCATCAGCGGAATCGATACGACCCCTGGTTGGTAGACATTCCAACCTACCGTTGCCCGAGTGATCCTGGTGCTGG
Source organism: Rubripirellula sp. (assembly GCA_029245125.1). Taxonomy (GTDB): domain Bacteria; phylum Planctomycetota; class Planctomycetia; order Pirellulales; family Pirellulaceae; genus Rubripirellula. The sequence goes on along the minus strand of JAQWPZ010000016.1, from coordinate 18,677 downwards.
TTTGCCAGCGCAGGGACGAACAAACTACGGCTTCAACTTGGGGGATTCGATCCAGTTTCAGAACAACGGATTCGTCAACCAAACCGGAATCACATCCCGTGGTCGCGCTCCTCGTGCCAAGGCAACTTGTCGTGGCATGTTCTTCCCGCGATACGCGACAAAGTTCCGCGATGTTTTGGACGGACTTTCAAACACCATCATGGGCGGCGAGCTAAACACCGACCTGGGTGATAACGACATCACAACACGTGTTGTGTTTGAGCGAGGCATTTTGAACTTCCCAGTCCGCTGTGGCAGCCAAGCCGATCCAAACCGTCCTCGGTTTTGGGCGGAGAATGCGACCTTCGCGTCGGGAAGCGCTCAAGTCGAACGTGGCCTGAAATGGATGAACGGCCAAACCGTGAACACGGGTATCACCACGATCCTGCCACCAAACGGTGCTGTTTGCAGTAATGGTCGAAACACGTTCACGATCGGAATCTATGGTCCCAGCAGCCGGCATCAAGGTGGTGCTCACATCTTGATGGGTGATGGCGCTGTGATCTTCATCACCGATTCGATTGAGTCGGGCGACAGAAATATCGGTAACGTTCGTTGGAACGGTACGGGCCCACAGGCTCCAGGTAGTAAGAGCCCATATGGACTCTGGGGAGCTCTCGGTACTCGTGCCAATAAAGAGGTTATCCAAGAACAACTCAATCAATAATCTCGAGTCGCGAGCGGCTTGACCATTTGAGTAATTTTGATGGAAAGGAGAACGAGTGTGACTCGTTTTCCTTTCCATTTTTTCGTAATGGGGTGCCTTGTCAGTCCTGGGACGGCGTTAGTGCGTTGTGCAATGAGCAGGCCTTGACCGCCTGAATGCTTGACGCATTCCCAGTCGTCGTCGACCGCGGCAATGCTGCTTGAATGGCGGCGTTCACCTCTAAAACGTCCCGGTAGGCTGGGGTCTCACGGTGTGCCGGGGTCGCAGGGTGTGCTGGTGGCCTCAGGGTGTGCTGCTGGCCTCAGGGAGTGCTGAGGTCGCAGGGAGTGCTGAGGTCGCAGGGTGTGCTGAGGTCGCAGGGTGTGCTGGGGTCGCAGGGTGTGCTGGGGTCGCAGCGGTCCGGTGAGTCGTGGCCGCGCACTTTCTGGTTCACCGGCGATGATGCTGCGTTGGTTCGCGATACCATTTCAGCTTGTGCCCTTTTCATCATTTGCGGCGTTTCGGTCCGCGGCCCACGAGGCGATTATCAACTGGCGGGCGAACCAGCGAACTGTCTTGCCGATGTCTCAATGAGTGATGATTGATTGTTCACGTTGCGGTTGCTGTTGTCGGCCATTCCATCGGCTTTCGAATTGTGAATCCTGGCGGGAACCGAGCTGGTTGTCTCCTTTGGGGTTGACAGATTTTCCATTAGGTGTTCAGGTGTTCACTTCTCGGCCATGGAGAGAATTGGGGCATTCGATGGCTGGATACCCGCTGTGGCCGAAACTTTTTTTCAGGGAGTTAGAGAGATGACACAGTTTTGGGGCCGCTACGCATTCGTTCTGTTGTTCTCAGGGATTTGCCTACTTGGCTTTGCGGCGGATAAGAAATCGACGAGCCGGAAAACAAGCAAGTCAGCCGCGGCCAAGCAAGAGATGAGTGGGGGACGATTGCCACGCTATTTTGCTGGTTTGGTCGATGATGATCAGCGGGAGGAGATTTATCAGATTCAATCGAAGTTTCGCGAGCAAATTCAGGAGCTCGAGAAAGAGCTGGCTGAACTGGAGCAAGAGCAACTCGGTGCGATGGAAAAAGTGCTCTCGACTGCTCAGCGGAAAGAACTCGCATCGTTGAGGTCGGCGGCGTCGAAGAAGAAAGCGAACTCGAGTCGCACCAAGAAGAGCTAACCGGAGCAAGGATTCGTCAGTGGGGAGGGTGGCTGGTGATCGGGCGTGACGGTGGCTCGCGCGTGCACCACCTGGCGTTCTTTTAATCGTCGATCGCGATGCAAGCTATCGCTGTCGCGCACAAGCTCGACCACCAGCCGCTGGTTGTTTCTTTTCGTTGGACAGTAGTGCCGACCGGCGGCGAAGACGGTCGGCACTGCATTTTTAATCACTCAATGATTCCGCTGGTGTGACGTTCATCAGCGAACCGGATCATTCGTCAACTGGTCATTCGCTGGCGAGCGTTCGCCGCTACCTCAGCGAGTTGGCGGAAGCAGCGACTTCGATGACCGGCGTGGCTGCAGCGATGGCTCCTGCTCTCGCCAATAATGCGGCCCCCGCCGGGCTAGTAGTTGGTGCCGATTCCTGTGGCTCTGGTCCTACCGGTACCGGTTTCCGCCAGTGCTTGGCGATCAAGTTGGTTGCTGCATGCACGAATTGCTCTTGTTGCACTGACAAGAGGGCAACTCGGTGGCCCACCTGATTCGCGGTGGCACCTGTTTTTCGCTTGGCGTAGCGGAGCACCAAAGAATCGACGTGCCAGATGATCGTATCGAGCATGCAATCGGCTGAGCCGCAGTGGGCGAAAGCGCGGATTGGTTCTGGTGTCGGGATTGGTTCTGGTGTCGGGATTGGTTCGGTGGCGGTTTCAACGATCCATGCCGCTTCGTTTTCCACGACGGTTGGAACAACGCGCTCATCGAAGGCTTGCCACATGGCGGCGGCATCCCAAGCGTCGTGCTCTGCCCGAATGCAGAAAGGTTGCGTGGAAATTGGCATCACACTCCACAGCTTGATGTCTTCGTTGGACAGATCGTAGGGCATGTAATCCTCTTCGATCGTGACGATGACTGCTGAGCTTCCGACAAGTCGATTGAGTGGCAAGATTTCAATGCCCGGTTCGCCTGCAGAGATGAGTTGCATACTGATCGGGAAATCATCCACGATCACACTGGATCCGTAGCTTTCGACGTCAATCGGCTCTGCCGTTGCAATTTCATCTAGCTGCGCTGAAAACGCGGTGTCACTCGCTGCCGAACTGTTTGCTTCTCGGCGTTGATCGACATGGGAAATCGCGGCGCCCCACCAGCTTTGGTACTGACGCACCTTGGCAAGTGATTGGTCCAAGTAGGGCGCGGCCAACGCGAGTGGTTCAAGCAGTTGTTCGACGGAAATTCCGGCGGCAGCGATTGCGATGGCGGCGGCCTGCGTGATCGCACCATCTGCGGTGGTATCCGAGGCGGAGGGCGGCTCGGCAGCGGGGGCCGGCTCGGCAGTGGGGGGGACGAATCGGAAGGCGATGGAATCGTGGGTTGCCGGGGCAGTGGTGGCTGCCGCGCGGTTGGGTTGGGGCTGACTAATCCAGCCGCATAAATCCTGTTCTTCCCATCGCAGTTGGCAGGCGTCCTGGGGAAGGCCAGGTTCCGCGGCTTGATTGGGAGGCGGAAGCAGGAGGTTGAAAAAGGCGACAAAGATCAAAGGGGAGACGAAACGCGATTGGATCAGAAGAGCGTTCATGGGTCGGTGGTACTCCTTGTGCCGACGAAGACGCATCGCTGTGAGGGCAACCTTGCATGGTTGCGCCGACCTTGGCAAGCGATGGGGTGAGGGCGAGGCTCTTGGCCGGTTGAACTGCTTTCCGTTTCCTGCGGAAACTGATTGGAAAACTGGATCGACCAGCGAAGCAAAAGTGGTATCGGCGAGATTGGCGGTGAGGCTTGCAATTGCAATCACGAAACTTGCACGGATTCCTGATGCGCGTTCAGGTTGTGCCAGTAGGCCGGGTCGATAAGTTACCCGTCGTGGCAAAACGTCCGGACACCATTGGGCGCGACCGATTGACTGGCCAAATGCAATCGAGGTGACGAACGACGCGATGTCAGTGTGCGAGAACAGTATGGGATAACATGCTCAATCGCCCTGCTTTGTAACGATTTGCCGTCTCGATTGGGCGTCGTTTGGCTGCGAAATTACGCTAGCGGGTAATGCTGTTGCCGGTGCAGCGATTGTTCTCGATCAAAAAATTCCGAAGTCAGTGGACGGTTTGAATCGCAGACGGATTGAATCACTGATCTTCGTTACCAGTGCTGATCAAGACCAGTGCTGATCACGCATTACCGATCGAGCAGCAGGTTCGCGAGCCTCATGAACATGGCCTGCTAGGCAGCGATCAATGACCGAAAATCTTGATCAAAAACTGAAACGCACGATCATAGATGCCGGGGTAGGTGCTTTCGCGGGGGCCGGCAATATTGAGCGTTGCGGGTTGTTCACGATTTAGCCACTGCAGGACTTCATCTGGACAGGGTGGATCAATCCGCACAACCAGATGGGGCTTATTGTGGCGTCGACAAAACCGCCGCGTCAGCCGGGTTCCACCCTTGAGCTCTTTTTCAAATAGAATCAAAGTTGCATCGCTATCAATGACATTTTGTTCGGTTCGTGGCGGGTATTCGCTTGTTTCGGTTTCGCGCAGTTGGTAACGACTCGGCACGCTACCGTCTTCGGACAAACGCCCAGCTGGACACCAACCCCCATGCATGATCCCCACAGCAATCGCAACATCCAACCCGGCCCGGTCAACTCCGGTCTGACCTCCTGAGACGACGCATGTCGGTAGATAATGCCCGATTGGTGTGCGTTCCGCTGAGGTGCTGTTTCGTTTCACGTGTTTGGGTTGGTTGGGAAGCTAAAGTGCTGAAGTAACGATTCTTGCTGGGGACCGATGTCGGGGAGTGATGCCTGACGCCAAGACTTGGGGGGAGACGCTTCAAAACTCATTGGATTGCGTTTCGTCGGATGTTGCAATAAGAGCTGCCAGCTATGGAGTGCGATTCCCGTTGGGAACGCAGCGCGGCTGCCGTATTTCCGATCTCCCAGGATTGCGTAGCCTCGCTCTGCCGCTTGAACTCGGATTTGGTGCTTGCGTCCAGTCAGCAACTCAATCGCCAGCAGCGATCCAGATTGTGTGTCGTTGACGGTGAGGTATCGAAGTTTCGCTTGCCGCGTTTCGGCATTCTGTATTGGACTCACACGCATTCGATGCGCTGCGTCATCCTTGTAAATCAAATCATTCCATTCTCCGTCGGTCGGTTGGGGATGACCTTGCACGGCCGCCAAGTAAAGCTTGCGTGACGTAAAGGAACCACGGCCCGCAAATTGATCGGACAGTCGCGCGGCTGCTTTGCTGGTGCGAGCCAGCACCAGGACGCCACTGGTCATCAAATCCAGGCGACTGACAATGCCAACGTAAACATTGCCGGGCTTGTTGTACTTGCGTTTAAGGTAATCGGCGGCCAATTCGTGGATTGTGACCGATCCCGGTTCGGCCCCCATCGTTGCAATGCCCGTCGGCTTATTGACGACGAGGAGATGGTTGTCTTCGTACAGAATATCCAGCGTCGACATGCGGACGGATGGGGTGAGAGTGTTTGGGAGGGGGGCCAATATCAAAATGCTGCGACTGCGTTGATCTCCCAAGGCAGTGCGTGGTGGAGCTACTGAGCCGAAAACTCACCCCGCAACTCTATCCTCGCGTTGGCCCGCTGACAACGGACCGCTGTTCGAGGGAGTGCTCTGTCAGGTAGGAAATGCTCTGTGATGCTCTGTCCCCGTGCAATGACTCCCGTGCAATGATGTTATGGAGAACACGTTTTTTGGGTCACTGGGGAAGGCTGGGCCACGTTCTGATTCTTGGAGACTGACTGGTCCGAGGATATCGCTGCCAGAGAGCAACGGAGCGGGGGGATTTCAAGACGGAGCGGGGGAATTTCAAAAGGCTGCGGGAGGATTCAGTCGGATTGGAACTGTTTTGATGCAACGCGCTCGACCGACTGCGGCTGCGCATGAATTGGTTTCTAGCCGCTGGTTTACCGATGCTTCGTTAGCTTAAGACTGCCTTAGCAGGCGGTTCATCAGGGGCGGGCAAAACCGATCTGCCCAGACGAGAAGTTTTCCAGGGAGTGAGCAAATCACTTCGTCTTTTCGTTTTTCGATGGCGGAGATAGCGGCGTCAGCAACTTGTTCGGGGGACCAACTCCCAAAGCTGCTGGAAGTTTGATTCGGATCGGTATCGATCAGCGAATCGAAGAAGTCGCTGCGTGTCGTGCTGGGGCTGACCAACGTAACTTGAATACCTTGTTGGGAGAGTTCGGCCCGCAAGGCATCACTCCAGCCATGAATCGCAAATTTGCTTGCACAGTACTCGCTTTTGTTGGGCACCGCGCGATGTCCCAGGACGCTGCTGATGTTGCAAATGACTGGAGAGCGACCTTTGGCGAGTGCTGGCAGCAAACCACGCGTGAGTTCGACAGGCGCAAAGAAGTTAACTTCCATGATTTTTCGCAAACGTTCCTCCTTCGCTGCCGCGAAGGATCCGATTGCCCCGCTACCCGCGTTGTTGACCAACAGGTCGACCGCTCCTCCGCGGATTTGGGTCGCCACTTGAACGATCTGTTGACGAACCTTTGCCTCCGTGATGTCGCCAACGACTTGGTACATCTTGGCGGGGTCGGGCGTGGCGATTTGATCCAAGCGTTCGCTGCGTCGAGCGACGACGACGACGTGGGCTCTCCGCTGGAGCAACCGTTCGGCTAAAGCACGTCCAATTCCGCTGCTTGCTCCGGTGACAATGCAAACCGAATCAGTCGAATCGAATCGCATGGCGTTTGGGGTCCGTTGAAGGAGCATCCGTGGTCGGGACGCCGGATGAGGTTGCCAGATTCGTCACCGCGTTTGTTGCGGCGGGGATCAAGCATTGACCGATTAGGCAACGTCGCTGTTGGGCTCGGCGTTGGTGAGTGTGTCGGTAGCAGGACGAATCGCGAGAGCGGATTGTTCGACTGGCCCCATCGCACCGTTGGGCATGCGAACGTGAACCTTGATCAACGTCTCGCCATAATCGCGTGACACGACTTCTCCGTTCGCCGCCAAGTAGGCGAGCAAACGACCATCACTAGGGGCGACATCAACTTCAACATCGAGGAACTCGCGTCCCAGTGCTTCGCCGACCGCTTCGATCAGGGCAGAGAGTCCCTTGCAACTGCGGGCGCTGACTGGGATTGCGTTGGGGTAGCGATCCAAGACTCGATTCAAAATCAGTGGATTTTGAATGTTGTCGATTTTATTCAGGATCAGCAAAGTGTCTTTTTCTTCAATTTCAAGATCAGTCAAGACGCTATAGACCGCACTGATCTGGTCAAACACGGTCGGGCTGCTTGCATCGGCGACGTGCAACAGCAGGTTGGCTTGACGGGTTTCTTCGAGCGTTGATTTAAAACTGGCGACTAGCGAGTGGGGTAGATCACGAATGAATCCGACAGTGTCGCTTAGCAGCAGAGTGCCCCATCCGGGCAATTGCCAACGACGTGTACGGGTATCGAGCGTGGCGAACAGTTTATCCTCCGCCATCACGTCGGCTTCGGTCAACGCATTCATAAGCGTGCTTTTGCCAGCGTTGGTGTATCCGATCAGCGAAACGGTTGGCACACTGTTGCGTGCTGCCACTTGCCGCTCGCGGCGTTCTTCGACTTTCGCCAAATCTTGTTTCAGATCATGGATTCGCTTTTGGGCCAAGCGGCGGTCAACTTCTAATTGTTTCTCACCTGGGCCACGCATGCCAACTCCCATCGCTTGACGTGACAAGTGAGTCCACATCCGCTTGAGTCGCGGCAATGAGTATTCCAATTGCGCCAATTCGATCGCCAAGCGGGATTCATGGGTTCGGGCACCAGCCGCAAAAATATCGAGGATCAATTCCGTACGATCGAGTACTTTGGCGCCGATCGCTTTTTCCAGGTTGCGAACTTGAGCGGGTGACAGATCGTTATCGAAGATCACGACGTCGGCTTGATGGCGGTCGACCATCAGACGAAGTTCTTCGACCTTTCCTTTGCCTAAATAAGTCGAATGATCAGGCGTGCTACGACGCTGGAGCAATTCATCGACAACTTTGGTACCGGCGGTGGTGGCCAGCCCATGCAATTCCTCGAGGGGGTCAGCCGGAACGTGATGGTCCGGCAAAATGAGTCGTGCCAGGATGCTAGTTTCAGGCGAGTCGTCTCGGACTTGAATTGGTTCGCGCACGATGGGGAGAAAGGTTCCTTGGAATCAGGTTGAAAACGGGGGCTGCGTGGAGGCCGCCACGGTGATGCGGCGGTGATGCCACGGTGACTTCACTGCCTCTCATTATAGTTGAGCGGACACCAGCAAAGACACCCTCGCAGAAATCTGGTTCGGTCGAGAGTGTCGCTTGACCAGACGTGTCATCGGGCCAGCAAATAATCGGGCATCACTCACCAATGGTTCCTTGTTGGAAACAACCCGATGACTCAAATGCTGCTTTTCGACGCTCCTGTCAGCCAGACTTCATTTCCTGTCACCGCCCCCCAGGCGGAGCCTGTTGTGGCTGAATCTGCATCCGTTCAGGTCGCCAACAAGCACGAGGGTGGGCTACATCACATGGGCGATTTGGCTCGACTTGTGCTGCTGCGATACGAGTTGGTGGCGAAGCGTCGAGCTCGTCGCGCTGCTCGATTGTCGGCCGCTCGTTTATCTCCCGCCAGCACGCCGGCAACCAGCACGCCAGTAAACAGCCTGTCGGCGAGCAGCTTGCCCGCAGTCAGCACCTAAACCGCACGGTCGCCCGCTGCTGCCAATCGCCGAATCGTCTCCCTTGTGATCGTTTCCCCGCGATGTGGTGTGATGGTGTGATCTGCACGCAAAACTGGGTACCAGATTCCGGCTATGAACAGATTCTGGCTGGCTGGGGGCTGGTTGGTGGGAGGGGTCCGGGGCCTGGAGTCAGCATTCGGATCCTAATTGCCGTTGAGATCAGCGTTGAAAACCGTTTTGCAGGCCAAGCGGCAGAGCTGGCTATTCAGATTCGATTTGAGGTGGCAATTCGCCCCGTTTCTTATCGGCAACCCGTTTTTTATCGGTAACTCGCTTGGCTGGTCCGCGACGCAGCAGCATCAGTGCGGTTGTCAGGGCCCCGGCCAGGAATCCAATCGCGGTCGTGCAAGCCAACAGGATGGACAGGGACATGTTGCGTTCAATCCACAGCAAGCGGACCGGCACGGCGTCGTTGTTCTGGAACGTCACTGCTAGGGCCATCAGGATCGCGAGGATCAGCAGGAGCCAGCGGATTTTCTGCATTTCCGCTCCATGAAAAGCCGAATGGAATTACTGTACATAAGTTCATGCCAATGATAGCATTGGCTTCGTCCCAATGAAATTTACCACACACCCACGATGCAAATGTCAAAGGTGCTGGCGGTAAGAAAATTGGCCAGGGAAAGGTGGAAGCGTGACGAACCAGCAAACTTTTGATTTTCTTGAGGCACAACCGCCGCCCGCTAGGCGGGGCAGGAATCTGGCTGCGCCTGCCCAGGCAATCGTGGCAGATTCCCAGGCAATCGTGGCAAAAGCGTTTCCGGGTGAATCGATTTCTCGTCATCTCGCTTGCCCTCCGCAAAAGAAGTCGTCTCAGCGGGGGCCGTCTGCCAATGCACCTGCGGGAACTAGCTTGCCTGATAGCCTCGGTTCTCTCGGGGTCCCTGGCTTGCCTAAGGGCTCTGGTTTGCCTGGAGGCCCCGGCTTACTTGCTGGTTCCAGTTTGCCTGCTGAGTGTCGTGACCAAGGAGCGATGAGCCGGGCGGAGACGCTGCGGCAGCTTCGAGCCCAACTGGAACAGAAAAGCGGTTCCGTCTCCGCTTCGGAGGAGACACTTTCGACCGGATGCCAGCAGATTGATGATTGGTTGCCGCGAGGTGGTTTACGTTGTGACGCAATTACCGAGTGGGTAGCGGAGGGTGAAGGTTGCGGTGCATCGACTTTGTCATTGTTGACCGCAGCGATGCGATTGTCAGAGGCCGAATCGAGTGGCGGCCCCCTGGTGGTGGTCAGCGGTCCGGCCAGCGGCAGTCGAGCAGGTTTCTATCCACCTGCTTGTGAGGCATTGGGGGTGCCGATGGAGAGATTGATTTGGGTCCGCCCCAAGCAACACGCAGATCTTGTCTGGGCGGTGGACCAAGCGTTGCGCTGTCGTTCAGTGGCAGCCGTCTGGTCGGAAATCGGAGCCGGTTTGGATGATCGGGATGCCCGACGTTTTCAATTGGCTGCTGAAAAGGGAGGAACTCCTGGATTATTCGTCCGTCCCGCCGCTGTTCGAGGACGCCCCAGCTTTGCCGAGGTTCGCTTTCAGGTGGCACCGCCGGCGTTGGATACCGACCACTGTGATCTGCGAGATGGTGGCGATCGGGTGATGCAAATCACGCTGGATCGATGCCGTGGTGGACAGGTCGGGCAACAGGCTTGGGTTCGACTGGATGATACGGCCCGACTTCAATCAATCACGTTACCTTCGAGTGGAACTGCTAGCGATGACACGACTATTTTGCCTCTGGCTGCCGAATTGGCCCATCCAAAGAGTTCAAGCCGAGCGATCCATCGCCGCCGAGCCTGAAGTCACCAACTCCAGTTCTGAAGCAATCGATTCACCGGTCGTGTTGTGGCGCGAAGATCCACGCCGCGGTCGATTGGTCGCTGCTTGCTGTCACCAAGCCCGTGCTGCCGGAGTCAATGTTGCGATGCCGATCGCCCAGGCCTCTGAGTTGGTGCAAAGTGGGCGAGTGAAACCATGGCTGCTGCCCCACGATATCGATGCTGATGACCGGGCGTTGCGACAAATCGCTTGGAAAGTGCAGCAACAAATTACTCCTTTGGTGGAAACGGAAACGCTGGACAAAAAATCATGGGCAGGTTGTCCACGGCACCAACGCGAATCATTGATTGGTGAAATCGGTGGTGTGACGCACCTGTTTGGCAGTGAATCAGGGTTGCTGCAAGCAACTTACCAATTGCTACAACGCCTCGGTTTGATTGGCCGAATCGCAATCGCTGATTCGTTGGGTGCTGCTTGGGCACTGGCTCATTTTGGTTCAACCGAAGCGGCAATCAATCCTGGCCAGTGGATCATTCCGATCGATGCGACACGGGCAATGCTGGAACCGCTCCCGGTTGAATCGTTACGGCTGGATGCACCGACTGCTGAAACCTTGGCTCGGTTAGGGGTCACGCGGGTAGGCGAGTTACTGGAGTTGCCCCGAAATGGATTGGCTGCCCGTCTGGGACGCGGTCTGGTCCGGCGGATCGAACAGGCGGTCGATGGCCAACAAGAGCCGTTGTCTGTGGAAACCGCACCCGCAGAAGATCGGGAGACGTGGGAGCTCGAGTACCCAACGAGCGATCAAGCCATTTTGGCCGACCGAATTCGACGTCTGATAAAAAAGATCAGGACGGGGTTGGCAGCACGTCAACGTGGGGCAATACGTATGACATGCCGCCTGGACCTTGCGGTCCCCCCGTCACTGTTCTTTGAAGTCGGTTTGTTTGCACCAACCGTGGATGAAGAACATCTTACAAGTTTAATCCTTCACCACCTAGAAAATAGACGACTGACGTCAGATGTGAAACGGGTGACTATCGAGGTGCCTTTGTCCGATTCGCTTCGCACGGCTCAAACCGCTCTGTTCGAAACCGATTCTTCAGCTGCGAAATTGAGTGGATCGGCGATCAGTCGCTTGGTCGATTCTCTCAGTGGGCGATTGGGGCGTGAAGCGGTCACGCGAGTCGATTTGCAAGACGACCCGCTTCCCGAAAATGCTTATCGCGTGCGGCCAATGGCTGGCAACCCAATGGCTGGCAACGCGAGAAAACGATCCAATCGCTCACGTCATGCCCAGTCCAACTCTTCGTGTCAGTCAATTTCACCTTCACCTCCCAGTGCTGCCGAGTCGCGTGCTGCCGAGTCGCGTGCTGCCGCCAGGCAACCTGACTCGATTCGTGATCACGCGATTCATTTACCGTCGCCAGATGATGCGATGCGACGTCCCCTCTGCCTGTTTTCGGATCCCGTTCCACTTTCAGTCGCCTGGCACGAAGGTTCGTTTCAAAAAGTCGTGACGACTCAACAGCTTCCCCAACGGATTCGGTTCGCGGGCGTGGTTCACACGGTGACCCGACATTGGGGACCGGAAAGAATTGAAACGGGATGGTGGAAAGGCCCCACCGTGCGTCGCGAATACTATCGAATCGAAACGGACCGGGGCTGTTGGTGGTGGGTTTTCCGGAATCTCGACGCCCCGAATTCACGCGGCCGATACCGTTGGATGCTGCACGGCCGATTCGATTGATTTGCTGAATCGGCCGTCGCGATACCGAGCCTGACCGCTACCGCTTTGCTTCTTCCACTTCTGTTCCTGGCCGTTCTGATTCCTGATCTTCAGCCTTGCCGACGCTGAAGGTCAGCAATTCAGTCCCGATCTGGGCGATCACCCTGGACAAGCCTGGTTGCACTGTTTGTCGTGTTTCCAAGGAGTTGTTGCTACTTGAGATCGGCTTGCCCTCACGCAAGACGAAGTCGCTTCCATCGCGGATATCCAAGGCCAGGACATCGAGTGATTTACGTCGACTGGCGGTCGAGAAAGTAAATGGGCTCCGGGCCAAAATCAACATTGGTGATTCGGCGGGCTGAGTGAGCGTGCAGCCCCACGGCCGCTCGAACTCGCGACTCCATCGTACCGAGCCATCTTGCAACGAAATCGCAAAGACACCATGAGTAGGTTTATGGAACGAGCCGTCGCTTGTCTGCAATCGTTCATCCATTTTTTCGGTCACCACAGCGCGTCGCTTGGGGAGAATTAACAACAGATCATCCATTAGCATCAAGCGAAGTTCTTGCAGATCCTCGTAAGCGGGTAACTTGGGGGTTCCGATTTCTTTCCCATCGACGATATCCCAGATGATTGCTTGGCCATCATTTCCAAGGTGCACCATGTAACGCCCACCAATCACTCGGCCGTAGCCGCTCGGTAATTCAGTATTGGCGTTCGACCGGTTAGCACTGTATCCGTCGTGGGTCAGGACAACTTCCTCGCTGAACGGGTTGATGAGTTTCAGCGTGAATAGTCGTTTTTCGTCTTTTTCCTGGTAGGACAGGACATGTTCGCCTAGCCCTGCCCAGACGGTCCCATGTTGCCAAGGACTTGTTCCCAGTTTTCGCCCGTCCAACAAGTCAAAGAACTGAACTTCATTGGTTGCATCGGAAACAACCGCGACCCGTTTTCCGTCACACAACACACTGCCGCTTTTGGGAGCAGTCGAATTTCGCCAAATCGTATCGGCCGTCAATGCGTCGATGGCCAGCAGATCACCGCCCTGCAGCAGCAACACGCGGTCGCCCATGATTGGTCCCAATTTGAATTCGGGGATCACGCTCGAGGCTGCGGCGTTAGCGATTGAGTACCGAACAACCTGATCATCAAAAGGCGTGATGGAACTGCGGCGTTTGGCAACTGGTTCACTGTCACCGCTGAGCCCTCGCCGCCATAGTCGGACCTCACCATCACCGCGGACGATGTGATGCAGGTTCAAGCCAATTAAGCCCTTCGGCATCACCACCACCATCATGCCCCCGCTGATTTGGGCTTTTTTGTCCATGTCATCGACGATTCCTTCCATGGGAATGCGTCGCAGGAGACCGGTTGGATCGCGTAGTGACATTGGATTGGATGATCCTTCACTGATCAATCGCCAGCCGGAGAATTGGGTTCCGGCCAGAAGGTCCGTGTCAGCGACACGTTGCGAGACAATAAAGGATCGAACTCTTGGGTTGCGAGATTCCCATCGAAGCTGGGCCTGTTCAGGCCATTGAACCGACACCAGTTGGGACGTTGCCTCGCTCTTGAGCTTGGCGATTTCGTCACCGAGTTCCACGTCAGACCGTGACTCGAGTTCCTTCAATGCATTCAGAGCATCGCGTGGAATTTTTGCTCGCACATATGAATCAGCCAATAGGTATAGCGAGTAATTACTGAGCTGCTTCAGTCCGGTCGGGGATGGGATCTGCATTCCGAGGGCCAACCGTTCCAGTCCCAGATAGTCTTGCTCTTCACGCAACCGCGAAGCCAGTTCGTCGCGGATCGCTTGACTACCGTCGAGGGATCCGAAGTGTCGGTGCAAACGTCGCAGCGTTGTCGTCGATCCATTTACCCTTGGGTCGTTAATCAGCAGATTTTTTACCTCCGCTAATTGCTCGGCGTTTGCTCGTTGCCCAATCTCCGCTACTCGTGCAGCGATCCAAGCATCGATTGAACACTGTCGCGTCGAATCATTGATCACACGATCGGCGGCCGATTCCAACAAGGCGTCATCAATGACGAGAGCTGATAAATCGAGCAACAACTCGGTCGCGTTCACCAGTTCGCCTGTATCGAGTGCCGACCGGATTCGCAGCGATAGCAGTTCGACGCGTTGGGCTGGTCGATCGATCAATTCATCCAAGCTGCGAATCAGATCAGGATCATTTTTGTCACCCTCGCGGAGTTTCCCGAGCATCGCTGTCACGCTCAGTAGTCGCACCTCGTCGTTATCGGCTTGCAACTCGCGGGCTCGCTTCAGGAGTGCTAATGCTTCATCCCGATCACTTTTTTGGATCAGTAATTCCGCTTTGCGAACCAATGCATCAAAGTTGTTGGGATTTTCTTCTAACATCCGATTCACGAGCGGTTCGAGCGTTTTTTCACCAAAAGCGACCGATAGCGATGTTGCTGCTTGACTGATGATTTCCCCATCGACTGCGACCAAGTTCCCCAACGGAAATGTGGTTCTGCGGCGATCGATCACGGACCCGTCTTTGAGCGAGATTCGAATGACTTGGTTTGTGGAGGTCGGCAGTAGATACTCGTCCGCAGCGAACATGCCTCGTCCGGATATCAATTGGCCCGCTGGCAGCATGTCCCGGTCGGTCGTCCAAATCATCTCGCCCTTCATGTCGTAAGCACGGACTTGATTTGACCCAACGACAAAGAAGTGATTGTCTCGAATACCGGCCAGGTAACGCATGTAGCCGCGGGCTTTTCTGGAAAACAGGCTTTCGCCGGTAAGTAAACTAAATCCGTAGAGTCGGTCCGATTCGATCGGCGTCAACAAGACGTTTTGTTGATCTGCGATTGCGATGCCCAATGACCAGCGTTGCATCAACTGATTCGGGTCCAGGTTCCGTCCCCGGTTTGTCATGGAGCGTGACATTTCGGCACTGCGATCGTAATTCACACCCCAGCGTAAAGTGCGGTCTGTTAAATCGATGGCAACGGTCGCTCCGGCGCCGGTTGGGCAAATCAAGAGTCCCTCGTAATAGGTAGGCATCGCGCCGGCAACGCGACGAATCGGGTCTGCATCGATCCCACCCGATTCGACAGCAACAAGTTGTTGCCGCCAAATTTCTTCGCCTGATTGTGGGTCGAGGCAACATAGGTTGATGTCGCCAGCGATCTCTGCCATCACGTAAAGACGGCCATCTAATGGCAGTGGTGGACCGAGGAAAAATGCATCCGATAGAGACGAGACTTCGTCCGAGCCTGATCCCAACGACCACCGCAGCTTGCCCTCGGTTTCCAGTTCCAAAGCAATCAGCGAGTTCTTGCCTGTGTTTGCTGGTCGAGTGCCGCGAATATTCAGTCCGCCGAAATAGGCCATCTCGACTTCTCGCAAATCATCCAGCAGATAAACGCGTTCGTCATCCGCTGTGATTTGGCCATAAGGAATGTCATTCCAGACACGCTGGGTCAGCAGATTACTCGAGTCCGAATCGCCTGGGCTCATGTCGAGCGAAGATTCATCGTCATCGAACATTTCGTTGGATGATTGCCAAGGATAAGTCCATACCCGTTTCCCTGTTCGATAATCGACTCCAACCAAACGCTCTGTTGTACGCATCAGTAATTGATCGCCAACACGAAGCGGCATCCAGCTTGGTGGTGGTAGTTTTCCGCTCGTGGTTAATTCCTCCAATGAGCCACGCACCGATCGCTGTTGCCGTGGGCTGGCGGTGGTGTCAAGCATCCAACGAAGGTTGGAAAGTGGCATCTGTCCCGAATCGGATCCGTTGCGATTTGGTTTCGCACCAAGAATGGGATAGCGGCGAACTTGCCCAGTTGGCTCAATGGCTTTGTTGCCAAAATGCTGTTCGAGCCACGCTGACATTCCTTCTTTGCTGAGCGTGACCGATTGGCCATCGACGGTCACCTCGCGGTTCCCCAAAGTCTCAAGTTCGGGGATCTCGCGTTCGGCGGCATAACAGGCCGCAGCGTACATCAGCAAAACCGAACGCCCGAGATGATTAACCCCACGTGGATTTTGCACCACGTCATCTAATAGCAGTGATGCTGCGAGGGCATGCCCCTGATACATCTCACGTTGTGCGAGTAACAACGACGCTTCGAATCCAGCAAGGGTGTGAAAGTACTTTCGCCGCACATCACGAACCCGTTGCCAATCACGCTGCTCAGCCGCATCTTTCAAACTCTTTCGAGCCAACGGTCCATAGCGCAACTCGTAAGTCTCTAAGGCGGCAATTGGGAGAGCGGCGATCATGTCGCGGGCCTTCTGAAGCAAACTGCCGCGGACCGGCTTCCCGGATGGTCGGGAATCATCCACCTCCAGAAAGAAATCCTGACCGATCAAATCGCTGTCAATTTCGTCGCCCAATTCACCCGACAGCAAATCCCCCAAGCGAACGACTGCATCGCTATCCCGATCGTCATTCAGCGCTCGTTCAGCTTCACGAATTTGCTGTTGGATTCCTCGAGGCGCTTCAATGAACCGGGCCGCCTGGTTGCCTTGCGTGGTTCGCAGAAAACCTTGGCCGCTCGCAAGTGGTCCGTTCCATGCTGAAACGACCATCGTCGCGGTTACAATTCCGGCAACGATCAATCTATGAATACTCACGTTCAAACCTGTCCATCGGGTGAAAGATGATCCAACCGTCATTGTATCGTAGGCGGCATCGAAGACACGCCGCCCAACGACTGTTTCTGCATTTTGCTGATCCGCTTGCCGTCCTTGCCAGAATGCAATTTTCGGACGCCTGCGTTCGCCGATCTTGGGGGTATTCCTATTCTTTGGCGTCGAAATGGCTTGACCGTCGACCACCACTGAACCCGCTGCTCTTGCAACCGCTTTGGCCGGCCTGGCAACCAGGGTCAGCAATCGCTGCCTATGCTTACGAATCGAAACTGCTACCGGTTCCGGCTGGTAAACCTTGCAAAATGTCGTGCGCTGCCGAATGAGTGACGATCAGCTTGCCGACAGGATTTAACTGACTGCTTGGCGAATGAGCTCGAATACTTCGTCCGGAGAATTACTGCCGTCGATCGATTTAACCAAGCCTTGCTGTTTGTAATGGTCCAGAACCGGTGCTGTTTGGTTCCGGAAGATTTCTAAACGGGCAGCGATCGTTTCGTCGGTGTCGTCAACGCGGTTTTCTTGCTCAGCTCGTCGCAGCAGTCGGGCGATTAGGTCTTCACTCGGCACCGTCAGATTCAACACGACATCGAGTTCCCAGTTATTCTCAACCAAGAATTGATCTAGTTTTTCGGCTTGATTAACTGTTCGTGGGAAACCATCGAGCAAACAGCCTTGCGAGCAATCCGCTTCACTCAATCGCTGGGTGACGATCGGAAGGACTAGATAGTCGGGGGCGAGTCGACCGTGGTCGATGTAGCTGGCCACGATCTTTCCGAGCGGTGAGTCTCGCTCGGTCTTGCGGAGCATCTCACCGGTCGAAAGGTGTGGGATACCAAACTCTTCGGTCAGGCGGCCACACTGGGTTCCCTTGCCGGCACCCGGAGGACCAATGAAGACAATTCGCATGGTCCGTACTCAGCTGTCAGAAGGGATCACCAGCCATCGATTGGAACTGATCTCAAACAATCAGCGAAGCTCTTAAACAACTGGTGAGACGCCGCCACCAGCACCTTCCAATAATCCGCGGTAGTTTCGCATCACCAAGTGACTGTCAATCTTTTGCACCAAGTCAAAGGCGACACTCACGGCAATCAGCAAACCCGTCCCGCCATAAAAACCAGCGATGGAGTATGGAACACCGAGCGATCCGTAAACGATCGTTGGCACGATGGCAACGATTGAGAGGAAGGCTGCTCCCACGTAAGTGATCCGTACCATCACTTTTTCAAGGTAGTCGGTTGTCCGCTTTCCGGGGCGGTAACCGGGGATGAAGGTACCACTGTCTCGCAGGTTCTCCGACATCTCTTTTGGATTGAAAGTGATCGCCGTCCAGAAGTAACAGAAGAAGAAAATCATGACCACGTACAGCAGGTTGAACACAAACGATGCCTGGTCGTTCAACATCAAGCCGAGGGAGTTCAACGGGATGAACAATATGCTTTCGCTGCCCGCCAAGCCTGCCAAACCAGCCAAAAGCATTCCGGGAATCATCAACAAGCTACTCGCGAAAATAATCGGCATCACGCCTGCTTGGTTGATCCGAAGTGGCAGGAACTGACGAGTTCCGCCGTAAACTCGACGACCGCGTGTGAACTTAGCCGACTGCGTGGGGATCTTGCGTTGTCCCAGTGTGATGAACACGACACCAAACACGACGCCGACGAACAGTACGACCAACAATACAAGCGTCTCGATCCCGATCTGTCCTCTGGCCAAACCGGTCAACTCAGTTTTCATATTCCGGACAAGCTCGTAAAGAGCCTTCGGCATCTGAGCAAGAATGCCCGCCATGATCAGCAAACTGATTCCGTTGCCGATCCCGTGCTCATCAATTTGTTCGCCGAGCCACATCAGGAAGATCGTTCCACAGGTCATCACGAGCACCGCGACAACCTGCCAGCCGAAGTAAAGCCCGGTACCGTCTGAGTTCAGGAAGTTGGCGTTGATGTTACCGTAAC
>JAQWPZ010000013.1 GCA_029245125.1 Rubripirellula sp. | reverse complement strand
CTGAACGATGGTAAAGAGGCAGAGATGAATGATGTCGTACAACACCCGATGGTAGTCGACGTGCAAGCAGTCGGTGATGTGATTCAACCGACCGTCGAGGTGTTTGAAGATGGAATTCGGTTCCGAATGAAAGCCAGTCTCGGTGGTCTCACCACATCACGAGAGGGTTTCCTTCTGAGTTGCGAGGTGAGCACGAGCGAGACACTCACGATCAAAACACATCAGATTTATGGGGTTGAAGAAGAGCCGATCGTCGTCCAAGTCCCGATGCACCTGATCACGTCATCGGTCGCTTCAGCAAGAATCGCTGCGGGACACACGTTCTTAATCGACCCGCACCACAGTCGCACAACAAACGCTCCCCAGAAACGAGACGAGTCAATTTTGACAAAGATTCCCTACCTGGGACGCAGTTTTAAAAACACCCCGAGCGAAGCTGTGGAACGCTGGATGCTCGTCTTACTAGAACCGACAATCGAACCAGCCTACCGAGTGCAACGCTAGCAGCCACTCAATACCGACTACCTGATGCTTCGTCGATCAAACGGCCTTTCCATCTTCGGTGGCTTTTCCAGCAGACGAACCTTCTTGCGTTTGAATCGAATCGTCACTCCGGATTTGAGCTCTTGGTTTTTCGGCGACCGTTCCGGGCACCAGCCAGGGGCCGGCACTGTTTTCTTTGATCAGTCGCATCAACTCGTCATTATCGATCGATTCAACTTCCAACAAACGCTGTGTCACGGCCTCCAGCACCTCGCGGCGCTGGTCAAGAATGTCCCGAGTCTGTGATAGGGCATCATCGACGAGGCGGCCGACTTCTTTATCGATCTGCTTCGCCATTTCCTCACTGTGCGACGCTTGAAAGCCTTCTCCCCCGCCACTCGCCAGGAATGGCGAGCGGGAACTCCGCCGAAAGTTGATCCTGCCGAGCCGACTCATGCCGTAATCCATCACCATGCTACGGGCGATTTCGGTGCAGCGTTCCAGGTCATTCTGAGCCCCCGTGCTGATGTCCTGAAAAATCATCTCTTCGGTGAGCGTACCGGCAAGCAACACTTTCATGTTGCTTTCCAATTCAGACTTCGTCACGAGGTACCGATCGGACTCCGGCCGTTGCATGGTGTATCCGAGTGCGGCGAAACCGCGTGGAATGATACTGACTTTATGCACCGGATCAGTGTTGGGGAGTGCTGCTGCCACGAGTGCATGCCCCGCTTCGTGATAGGCGACACGGATTTTTTCATCCTCATTCATCACCCTACTTTTCTTTTCCAAACCGGCCGTCACTCGTTCGACTGCCTCATTGAATTCACGGATTCCTACCGCTCGTTTCTCCGCACGGGCCGCCAACAAGGCTGCTTCGTTGACTAGATTCGACAAATCCGCGCCAACAAAACCAGGCGTGATCGATGCGACGTCTTTCAAATCAACATTTTCGTCTAGCTTCACATTCTTGACATGGACACGGAGGATATCCTCACGTCCACCAACATCGGGACGATCCACCAACACGTTGCGGTCAAATCGGCCTGGACGCAGCAAGGCAGGATCGAGTGTTTCGGGTCGGTTCGTCGCTGCGATCACAATCACACCGGAGTTCGAATCAAACCCGTCCATTTCGACCAGCAAAGCGTTGAGCGTTTGTTCACGCTCATCGTGTCCGCCAACCGCGGTTCCACTGCGACTCTTCCCCAACGCGTCAAGTTCATCGATGAAGATGATGCACGGTGCGCGACTAGTCGCTTGCTGGAACATATCGCGAACTCGGGCGGCACCGACTCCCACGTACATCTCGACGAAATCACTGCCCGATAAACTAAAGAAGGGAACGCCCGCTTCACCAGCGATCGCCTTGGCGAGCAACGTTTTGCCAGTCCCGGGAGGGCCGACCAAAAGGACACCTTTCGGAATGCGACCGCCGAGCGACTGATACTTTTCACTATTTTTTAAGAAGTCAACGACCTCCCGAACTTCTTCGACTGCTTCATCGATGCCAGCCGCATCCTCAAAACTGATTGCCAGATCTTCCTGACTGTACAGCTTGCCGCGACTTCGGGAGAACGACATCGGCGATCCAACGCCACCGATCCGACGCAGCATAAAAATGCCCAACAAAACTAGAATGCCGATCATCAATAACTCAGGCCAATGGTCTTGCAACAATCGACTTGGCCGTGAGTTGTCCCAAGTCACACCCGATCGATTGAGATACTCGACGAGCTTTTGCTGCTCCGCTTCGCTGTTCGTATCGCGAATGGTTTGGAAGTCGACGGTTTTGATTTCGCCTACTTGATCCGGCTTTGAACCAATGATCCGAAAGTCGATCGTGCCCGTGATCGCCTCTTCAGAAACAAAAACGTCTTGCAGGTTGCTGTACTCGATTTTCACCTCGGCGGTCTTGCCAGGAACCGTAATCCGTGGGATCAGCTTGGACTCTTGAGAATCTGCCTCAGCTGAATCTGCCTCAGCTGAATCTGTGTCAGCTGAATCCGTGTCAGCAGCATCCGTGTCAGCAGCATCCGTCTCAGCAGCATCCGTCTCAGCAGCATCCGTGTCAGCAGCATCTGTCTCAGCAGCATCTGTCTCAGCAGCATCCGTCTCAGCAGCATCCGTCTCAGCAGCATCCGTGTCAGCAGCCGGATCTGAGTCAACAGCCGCATCTGCCTCCGCGACGAGAGAACCTTCTGTTGGCGTTCTCGCTTCTGCCATTTGCTGCAACAACGCCATCAAATCTGGATATCGAAGCCGTCGTTCCGTATTTCCCATCAGGAAAGCGCTTAGCAGGACCGCTGAGACGATCGCGATCAGCACCAGCCAGACGTTTCCGCCGCCACGTGGTTCAGAGTTGTTTTGGTTCCGTGGATTCTCGTCACTCATTGGCTGCATTAATCTCGGGTTTGGGCGGCCGGTCGCCGCCTTCGGTTGTCACTACCAGATAGTCTCGTAGCGCATTCTTGAATCGACTACCTTAGCGGGCAACCGCTACCATCTTGGGACCGCTTTTGCGGTGGGTCGTAGCGGTCATGTAGAATCCACCCCCCACAGGGTGAGCGTAAGAAGACGCCACCGGTTGCCCAGAGGGGCACTGGGGCCTCGATACAAGCGTATTGGGGCGGCAATGACAGCCACTGCCTTGAGGTTTCTGGAACTTGTCTAACACACCTTCGGATCGAAACGGCGATTCCTCGGAATCTGCGAAACACCCGGTTAATGTAGCCGTTTTGGGTGCGACAGGTAGCATTGGCACTGCGACCATCGATGTATTGCAGAACCTGAATCGCGTCGATTCGGAGCAAACATGGCATTTGTGGGCCGCCTCCGGTCATCGCAACCTGGATTCCCTTATCGAATTGGCTCAACAATTTCCGACTCCGCCACAGCGATTGATCATGTCGGACGTCGAAACGGCCCAACGTTCGCCGCTAACGGACCAATCGGGTGATGAGCTGCTTTGCCAGACCAGCATTCAGCAGGGTGCCGAGGCATTGGTCGCTGCGGCAGAGGCTGAGGAAGTGGATGTGGTTGTCGCGGCGATCGTTGGTCGAGCTGGCTTAGAAAGCACCCTCGCCGCTGTTCGAGCCGGTAAACGCGTCGCGTTGGCGAACAAAGAAACCTTGGTCGTCGCCGGTCCGGTTGTCAGCCAAGCGGCCCAACAGAGCGGTGCCCACCTGCTGCCGGTCGACAGTGAGCATTCCGCCATCTTTCAGTGCATCCAGGCTGCTCAGTCACCGCCAAAAAAGTTGATTCTGACCGCCAGCGGCGGTCCCTTTCGGACCTGGACTCGGGAGCAAATGGCTGCGGCAACGCCCGAATCGGCGCTGGCCCATCCAACGTGGGACATGGGCCCGAAAATCACCATCGATTCCGCCACGATGATGAACAAAGCGTTGGAAATCATCGAAGCCCGCTGGCTGTTCGGGCTACCCGCCGAAGCGATCGAGGTCGTCGTTCACCCGCAATCGATTATCCATTCGATGGTTGAATTCGAAGACGGATCAGTGATTGCACAGCTCAGCCCACCCGATATGCGGCTGCCAATCCAATATGCGCTCACCTACCCACGCAGGCTCCCGTGCACCTCCCCCCCCATGGACCTCACCAAAAGCTGGGATTTGACGCTTGAGGTCCCAGACATGGAGCGATTTCCCGCTCTCCAACTCGGCTTCGAGGTCGCTCGAATGGGGGGCACAGCCGGCGCCGTGCTGAATGCGGCCAATGAGGAGGCAGTCGGACTGTTCCTCGCCGGCAAAATCCGTTTTACTGACATCGCGGACGGCTGCCGAGATGTGCTCCAGGCCCACGATTTTGAGTCGGATCCACCTCTAGAGAGGTTGCTCGAACTCGATCGGTGGGCAAGAAAACAGCTACAGGACCGGTTTGAACTGGAATCGAGACAAAGATAGAGAACGCGAACGGTCCAAATTTCGTATTTAACCCAACCAACCATTTGGTAATTCCTACATTCTCACGGTTGGTTCACTGAACACCAGGCACGATTGATGTTGATTGATTGGATTCAGGCGGCGCTTCCTCTGGCCGCGACGGACGACGGGGGAATGCTGACTTCGCTGGCCACCAACATCGTGTTGTGGGGTCGAGTTGCGTTAGGTATTGGGCTGGTGATCTTCGTACACGAACTCGGGCACTTCGTGGCGGCCAAGACATTTGGCGTCAAATGCGAAAAGTTTTATGTCGGTTTTGATGTGCCGATCCGGATCGGGCCGATCAAGTTCCCACGAACACTGGGCAAGTTTCGCTACGGCGAGACCGAATATGGAATCGGAGTGATTCCACTCGGTGGCTACGTCAAAATGCTTGGCCAGGATGACGATCCGCGGAAAGCCGAAGAAGAAGCCGCTCGCATTCGCTCGGAAAGTGACGAGGCTGAGGTCGCACCTCAATTGGACCCGCGAAGCTTCCCCGCCAAACCAGTCTGGCAGCGAATGATCATCATCAGTGCTGGTGTGATCATGAACGTGATCACCGGCATCCTGTTCGCCGCGATCGCCTTCGGCTACGGGGTTTCTTACAGCCCGGCAGTGGTTGGTGGTGTGATGCCTGGAGGACCGGCGTGGCAAGCCGGCATAGAGCCAGGTGGTCGAGTCGTTTCCGTCGGCAGCTGGCAAGACCAGGACATGCACTTCCGTGAGATGAAACTCGAGATTTTGACCGATGGCCTGGAGAATCCGGATGCTCCCATCGGCATGGCGATCCAATACGACGACGAGTTGCGTGAGTTTGACCTAACGACCCAACCACGTCCTGATTTCAAAGACGCGAGAATGATCGGGCTGGCGATTCCGACATCACTCACCTTTGGCCCCGAGAAAGCTGCTTACAAAGACTCCATCGCTGCGACAGTCTTCAGCGACGATGACGCGGGTGCCGCGATCATCGGATTTGATGGCCAAACAATTAACTCAGACGCAATCGTCCCCGGAACGCCATTCTTTGATCACCTCTATTCCAACCCCGACAAGACGATCAAGCTGCTGTTGCGACGGAAGGATGACAGTCGACATGAAATCGAACTGCCACCCCAAACAGCAAAGTCGATTGGGGTCCGTTTCGCGATCGGACCAGTCGTCTCGCTCGTCAGCGGCGGCCCCGCGGAACAAGCAGGACTGAAATCGGGTGATGTCATCATCGCGGTTAACGAGAACGACTCGCCCGATGCCTACACCACCGCGATCGAGCTTGTCGGGGCGACGAGCCCGGTTCGGTTACGAGTGCGACGCGGTGACCAAGAGGATGCCGAACCGATTGAACTGACGATCAATCCTGGCACATCCCTGCAAACCATTCCGCCAACTCAAAGCATCAGCGGGGAAATCGCCATCAATGCGTTGGGATTGGCTTACCAACCGCTGCCGATTATCGCCGCGAAGAATTCGGATCTCGGAGCCAGTGATTTACAACCAGGTGACGAGATCCTGGAGGTGAAACTGGCGATTCCCGAGGGAGACAAACCCGAATGGATGAGCGATCCAGTTTTGGAACGAGTGTTCACCCAATTGCGTGAGGGCTGGGAATTTACGCCAACCACCACCCTCACATCCCTCCGTGACGTGATTCAACGGTTACCCGTCGGTACAGAGTTGATCGTCGAAGTACAACGGCCAACAGATGACAACAAAGTCATTTCGACGACGGCAACAGTCGCAGCCGATGAAACAGTCATGTTCGAACGAGGTTTGGCACTCTCTCCGAGTGAATCGATCCAACGGGCGAGCTCGCTCTCCGACGCGTTGATGCTCGGTGCCAAAGAAGGATACCGACGGTTCAATGACGTGGTTCGCTTTCTAAAAATGCTTCCTCAAGGTCGAATTAAGCTTCGCCATGTCGGTGGCCCCGTCGAGATTGTTCGGATTGCCAAAAACGAAGCGGCCAAAGGAATCTCGCCCCAGTTGATGTTCTTGACCATGTTGAGCATGAACCTGGCGATCCTGAACTTCTTACCCATTCCCGCGTTAGATGGGGGCCACATGATGTTCTTGCTGTATGAATTGGTGGCAGGCAAACGGGCCAACGAGCAACTTGAGTTTCGGCTGACCGTCGCAGGTTTGCTGGCACTGCTGATGCTGATGGCAGTTGTATTCGCGGGAGATATCCTACGGATTTTCAGCAACTAGCGATTCAACCCTGAACAGCAAACCCTGAACGGCAAACCCTGAACAGCAAACTTCAGGGACGAAGCGTTGGCGAATTAGACAGGTGACCTTAAATCACGCGGCGACCTCGTTTTGCGGCGTCTCGGTTGCGGCGTCTCGGTTGCGGCGGGTTCTCAGTTGCTACGGGTTGCGAAAAATTCACCCTCCGGTGTCCGCGTTGACCGCCTGCATTCGTGCTGCATTCGTGCTGCATTCGCTCGATGGGCAAGCAACGCAGTCGGGTTCCAACCGTTCGCGGTTTCGGTCCGATTCGCTAATAGCGGGGAACCGCGTCGTCGATCTCCGTACTCCACAGATCGATCCCACCCGCCATGCTTTGTGCTTGGCTGAATCCAGCTTGTCGCATCGCTTGCGTGACTTGCAGGCTACGCATGCCGTGGTGACAGTGCACGATGACCCGTTGATCGCGACAATCTTCTAATTCTTGGAACCGCTCCCTCAGTTCACTCATCGGGATCAATCGACTCCCGTCGATTCGAGCGATATCGTATTCCTGCTGTTCGCGAACATCCAACAACACAAAGGAATCTTCCGACTGCTGCATTTTGGCAACTGTCTGCACATCCACTTCGAGAGGCAATTCAGAGTTGTCTGTCATCATGTTTCTCTTTTCTGCTCACAACCGACAATTGGTAATTGGAGTTTCGATAATGGCCGAGGCTCCCAATGTCTCCAGTCGTTCCATCACGTCGATTACATCTCGACGGCGGACCATTACACGGACACTGCACCACTGCGTATCCTCGAGCGAGTTGACCGTCGGCGAGTTGAACCCAGGTGTAATCGCCTCTGCTTCGGCTAACTGACTGCGACGAATGTTGTAATCGAGTAACGAGTAGTCCCGAGCGATCACAACGCCTTCTAATCGCCGTACAACCCGATCGGCTGTTTCCACATCACGGTCGAAGTGATTCTGGATGAGCACCGTTTCATAATGGTCAATCTCATCCAGGATCCTGAGACGATTGGCGGCCAAAGTGCTTCCGGTTTCGACCAAGTCAACAATCGCATCGGCAACCCCGAGTTGGATCATGACCTCCACCGAGCCCGACAGAGAAACGAGATGAGCTTTGGCGTCAGCTTTAGCCAGGTATCGGGACGTAATGTCGGGAAAGCTGGTCGCAATCGATTGATTGTCTAAGTCTTTCGCTGACTGCAAATCTGCATCGATCGGCACGCAAACGGCCAATCGGCAGTTACCCACCCCCAGTTTCATTCGCGTCTTGACTGCCATCCCTGATTCTTCGACCAAATCACTTCCCGTGATCCCCATATCAATCGCTCCTTCGGCGCAGAGAGTGGGGATGTCATCGGTCCGCAAAAAGATCAGTTCAATCGGCATTCCTTTGACCTGAGCAAACAAACCACGACTTTGACGACGAAAGCTCAACCCAGCTTGGCTCAACAATCCACTGGCGATTTCACTGAGCCGGCCTTTACTGGGAATCCCGATACGTAAGTTCTCTGAATCAGACACGTTCGAATCACTCATTTTTTTTTGAGTCGGGTGGCAAAACAGATCGACTGGCCTTTTCAACCAACCCACTGGTTCCTTCACGTCTCGCCAATTCTTCAGCGACTTCGCTGAGATCGACGCCTTTCCATGCTAACAAGACCATCGTGTGATAGATCAGGTCCCCTGCCTCATACACGAAGTGGTCGCGGCCCTCATCACCGACTTCGTCAGCCGCCTCAATCAGTTCGGCCGCTTCTTCAAGGATCTTGCCGCCGATCTTCGTCGGGCCACCCTGCAGCAAGGATGTCGTGTAAGACCCTTGGGGTAACTGCTCGGCGCGATGCCGGAGCGTTTCCATCAAACGATCAAGAGAGGCGAGCGGAGTGGACATGCAATCGGAGCCAAAAGTTCACGGTTCAGCAGAGACGTACCAACATCGTAGGCCTTTCTCGAAAATAGTGCAGACCCTCTGCGAAATCAAACTGCCGCCAGTGTTGATTCTTGGGCCTGATTTCTGGGCACAGCACGACCACGAACAAGCGATCAATCGCCACAAATTGCCAGTTTGACCGTTTCGATTCCGCGAGCCGCATCGAGGTTTACCAAGCTGATTCCTGGTCAAATCCCCAACAGACGTCCCTGTCCCCAGCTGGAACCCCCAACAGACGTCCCTGTCCCCAGCTGGAACCCCCTGTCCCCAGCTGGAACCCCCTGGTCCCAATTGGGACCCAGTTGGGACCATGACACGATCTCTAGCTGGGATCGTGACAGAAGCTCCCCTCGAATCGAACAGTCGAACACCGACACCAGACCTTGAAAGGGGCTTCTGCCCCTTCGGGTTTTGGGTACCATCGTCAGGTGTTGAACCAATTCTTTGAAGTGAACCGGCCACCATGATCACAATTGTCGACTACCAGATGGGGAACCTGCGCAGTGTCCAGAAAGGGATTGAGAAAGCTGGGGGCGAAGCGATCATCACTTCCAAGCCCTCCGAAATTGCCAACGCAGAGAAACTGATCCTGCCGGGTGTTGGTGCTTTTGGAGATGCAATTTCCGAAATTCGCAAGCGAGACCTTGCCCAGCCAATCATCGATTTCATCGACTCAGGCCGTCCGTTCTTGGGCATCTGCCTCGGTCTGCAAATGCTGTTCGAACAAGGCTTCGAACATGGGCAACATGATGGCCTGGGGATCTTTCAGGGAGACGTTGTCCGGTTCGACTTACCGGATTCGATGAAGGTTCCCCACATGGGATGGAATACGATCACCAGACAAGCCGATGCCCCCATCCTCGCAGAAATCAAGGACGGCACTCACTTCTATTTTGTGCACTCTTATTACGTCCGACCGACTGATCCAACAGTCGTCGCGTTGGAATGCGATTACGGTATTCCTTTTTGTGCCATGGTTTGGCGAGATAATGTCTACGCCACCCAATTTCATCCCGAGAAAAGCCAAGCCGAAGGATTGAAGTTGCTACGTGCTTTTAATGAACTGTCACAACCTCCGACAACGACAGCCCAATGAGTCCATCAATCCCAACTCTCTCCATTCAATCGCTGGACGGTCGCTTGCGAATCGAATTTCGCTGGGAGCAAGATCGCTACCGGCAATACCTGTCACTTAATGGCGTCCCAGTCGGTAACAGCCTGGAAGGAGACTCCGATGAAGCGTGGCCGCTATCCCCTCCCATCCAACAACTCTCCATCGAAACCATTAACGATCAGCCGACCGCACTCGCCGTGGGCGCAGCGGGACGCGGCCACTGGAGCCTGAGTGGGGAACCCGATCCGAATTGCCATTCTGCGATCCAGTTCGAACTCGCCTGCCGCTCCCAGGAATCCGCCCACTTCCTCGGCAGCACCTACGAGTTAGCTGCGGCACTCCGCGTAGAACCGGTTGATGGGGAAGTTGAGTTGGCCGATCGCCAGAGCGGCGATGAAGCTGCCAAGCAAGAACAGATCACGATTCGACCGACCGCCGCTGAGACCACCTGTCGCTGGCGGTATCGAATTCAGCCAGCTTGAAATCTCAGCTTGAAATCTCAGCTTGAAATCTCAGCTTGAAATCTCAGTTTGAAATCTCAGTTTGAAATCTCAGTCTGGAAGATTACCCCGCAGCGGAGTAGTCAACCATTGTTTCAACAGGCCAAACGTTCTGCCGTTGGAAGGCAACCGGCCGCAGACGGATCTTGGGATTGCAGCTAGGTTCAGGTGACTGTCAGCATTTGCAGAACC
>JAQWPZ010000082.1 GCA_029245125.1 Rubripirellula sp. | reverse complement strand
AAGGATATCGACAACGAACGCCCAGAGGGTTTCCGCGGCGTCGCACCATTCCCGCAAGACAAGCGTGCTGAACATGGATTCGACAATCAAGGCGATCACTTGACCCTTTCGCCTCTGTTGATGGAATCGTTTTTGCAACTGAGCCAGACAATTTCGGAGAGCCCCGATCTGAACCCCCAGGAATGCCGTCAATGGGATCACCTGTTTGCTCCGCTACCACCTGAATCAGACCAGGCAGTGGTCTTAAGATCGAGATTGGAGCGACTACTCCGCCGGGCATTCCGCCGTCGGATCGATCACGAGACCCTCAACCAATTCGTCGAGTTCACGGAAAACCAGTTACAGGCTGGTCATCCGTTTGAGCAATCGATGCGAACGGTGATCGGTACCATCATCGGTATGCCAGATTTCCTCTATTTGTACGAAGAGAATCTCGCCAACAAGACGAACGGCAGAGCGAATGGCCGACAACCAATCAATGACTTTGAATTGGCGACTCGATTGGCTCAGTTTTTCTGGAGCAGCATACCAGACGATACGCTACTCGATTTAGCTGAAGCCAATCAACTTCGCCAGCCAAAGATATTGCGGGAGCAAATCGAGCGTATGATGAACGATCGACGTTCCGCGCGATTCTGCGACAATTTCCCTACCCAATGGCTGCAGTTGGATCGGCTGATCACTTCCATTCCCGACCCAGGAAAGTTTCCGTACTTCTATTATCATGGCTACCGCACCAGCATGCATATGATCTCTGAGCCATTGCTGTTGTTCGAAACGATCTTTGTCGAAGACCGAACGATTATGGATCTGTTGAATCCGTCTTACACTTGGCAAAGCGACATGTTGAAAGCCAATTACGAAGGACATTCAAATGCGGCAAAAGACGTACAAGTCCAAGTGTTCCGCAGGACCGCCTTGACCGACCCGCGACGAGGTGGTGTGATTACAAACGCGGCTGTCATGACGATGACCTCGACTCCATCCCGCACGCAACCGATCACGCGTGGCGCGTGGGTCAACGAAGTGATCTTCAATGATCCACCTGAACCACCCCCTGCCGATGTTCCATCCCTGCCAGAGGCTAATGCGGAAGAAATCGCTGAACTCACCATCCGTGAGCGATTAGCAATCCACCGTCAACGCGCCGATTGTGCCGGTTGCCACAACCAGATTGACCCTCTCGGATTTGCATTAGAAAATTATGGACCGACAGGTGTTTGGAGAGATCAGTACGAGAATGAGCGAAAAGTTGATCCGACGGGAATACTCTTCAATCAACACCCTTTCCAATCAGCGATTGAATTCAAGCAACTGTTGATAAGTGAGAAACAACGTTTTATTCGAGCCTTTATCGCTCACCTACTCACCTATGCACTCGGCCGTGAACTCGGACCTGCTGATTGGCCAACACTGGACAGCATTACCAGCGAGGCGTTGGCCGGCAAAGACACCATGCGCACGATCATGATGAACGTGGCACTTAGCGAATCATTCATGCACAAGAATGCCGAGGACCTTTAACTAACATGTATCCACCTCAAAACCGAAGCGTATCACGGCGTCGATTCTTACTTGGCACGAGTGGATCGATGATGAGTCTACCGTGGCTTGCCAGTTACCCCAATCATTGCCGCGGCGCAGAATCGGATCGAACAACGCCAGCCCAACGACTCGCTTTCTTTTACTTGCCCAATGGAATCACGCGTCGTGGTTTCTTCCCGGGTGAAAGCGATCGCCCCATCCCACAATTTGCCGGACAAAACAATGTCTGGCGATTCGAAGGCAAGCAGGTTCCCCCCGGCGTCCATCCGCTTACCCTTTCACCAACGCTCGCATCTCTTCACGCGATGCGCGAAAAAATCGCCTTGGTCACCGGGCTCGACCGAACCTTTCAGCATGGCACTGATTCCCACGCCCAAGCCGCCTCTTGCTTTTTGACAAGCGTCGCTCCATTTGAGGTGCAGAACTCTGCGTATCCGCTCGCAAGAACACTCGATCACATTGCCGCCGATTCGATCGGCGACACCACGCCCTATTCAACGCTCGAATTGAGTTGCAACGATCACAAAAACAACATCGAGTCGATTTACTTTGACAATATGTCTTGGTATGGGACTGGACATGTTGCGCCCTCGATGCGAAATCCGCGAAAAGTGTATGACCGTTTGTTCGGAACACGATCCGACACAAGCTCTCGCAATATTACGGACTTGGCTTTGGAGAACGCGAAACGACTTCGAAACCGTCTCAGTTCAGGTGACCAACAAAAGTTTTCCGAGTACTTCGAGGCGGTTCGTACCATTGAAACACGAATGGACAAAATCGAATCGATGAAACTAGCGCTCGCAGCAGAGCGAATTGAGCGACCGGAGGAATTCCTGCCTAGGAATGAGTACATCCAGCTGATGGGCGATCTATTGGTGACAGCTCTTCAGACAGGCATCACCAATGTGACAACTCTGATGGTAGGCCCCGAACGCTGGACGACGCCGACCAACTGGGAGGGAATCCTGGACAAGCCACATAGCCACCACGCAATGACTCATAGTCCTCAAGAGCATGTCGAAAACCTGCTAAAGCTCGATTACTACCACGTATCGGTGTTCGCGAATTTGATCGCACGAATGGATCAGATCGAGGAAGCAGATGGAACGACGCTACTGGACAACACAATTTTCACCCTCGGCGCTGGAATGGGTGATGGAACCACCCATCAATACAACGACTTGCCATTGGTAGTTGCGGGCGGTGGTGGTGGAACTTTGCAATTAGGCAAACACATTCATTGCACGCCGGGAACACCGTTAGCAAATCTCTGGTTAACGCAATTGAATTGTCTTGGCATTGACCGTCAACGATACGCCGACAGCACAAGCGCCATGCCTGAAATCATGGCGTAATCCAACTGGCCACACAATCCACAAGCTGGCAATGCAGATTGATGACTGCGGCCATCTGATGCAAGATTGTCGATCATTCACTGCACCGACTTCACCCTTGCCAATCGGTTTGCACCCCCTGCTGCCGTAGAAACTTTTGGAAGTCAGCTAATTGGTTGTCATTCGCGTGAATCTCGTGTGGTGTCTTAGTAAGTCGGATGGCATGACTGACAAGACAACCAGCGGCTTCACCAATCCCCCACTCCACCGGATGCAACCGATAGCAACCCGATGTGATGTGCGTCGTACCGATATTCTTATTCGCTGGCACCAAATTTTTCAGCCGCACTGGCAGCAGTGAACCAAGCGGGATTTGAAAACGCAAGGATTCGAAATCGATGTAGTTGTCGCCACTGGTGCTCGGATGGAGGTCGATCGGATAACTACCGACACCGACTGAATCTTTAAATTCGGCGGCCTTTACCTCAGCTGGAGCATCTCCGGTGACAAGACAACGCTGCTCCACACCAACATGTTCTTCCAAGACAGTAAAGACTGCCTGAATGCGGCGTGATTCGCGAACATACGGTGACTTTGCAAGACCATCCTTCGTTCCCATCACATCCGCGCGGAGCCGCAATCCGGGAAACCCAGTTCCACCATCTGTCCGCGGCGCTTCCGTCTGCAACCAATACAACAGTGACAAACTTAGTTGTTTTGCGCGATCGACATGAGCCGCTGCTTCCTTGGCTGGAACATCAATCAAATTCCCTAAAAAGTAATCATGTTGTGGCCAATTGATCAGGCTGATGTCACTGTCGAAATGCTGCGGGGCGAATAGAGACGCATCGATGATGCGCCGATACCGCCACAGATTCATCGCACCTCCCGATGAAGAACCCCCGAGCGGATCAAACCCAAGGCGTTTTGGTCTGCCGGATCGCGGATGAGTGTATGTAAAATCGAGTAGCCGGCCTGGCCAAGGCGGTGTCAGTTTTGGAACAAAATCACGCCAAAAACCGTACTCCTGTGGACGATCGATGGTGTGGCTTTGCCCCTTCAAATGATCAACGGCAAAGCACATCGTGAAGGCTTGCTGATTGTTTGGATTCGCCACATCAGCTGCATGCAACTCATGCGTCTCAGCACGAGACTCCGAACCGGTGACATACTCGGTGTCAGTCAGCGGCAGCAAATCACCCAACTCCGTCGAATCGATAAAGTAAGGTGCGACCAAAACCTTTTTGCTGGCACCCTCTTTGTCCCTAACGGTAATCGCATGCACTCGATCGCCGATCACTTCAGCTGACACAGGCTCGTGCCGCAATAGAATCGTGAGTTGTGCAGATTCCTCGTACGGCTTCAACCACTGCTGTAGGACCGCCAATGAAACTCGCGGCTCACAACAGAGACGCGAAACAATCCCGTTCCCAGGATTCAAATTCGTTTGGCTACGAGCTCTATCCACCAGTGGATAATGATCCTGGTAGTGCTGACGGATTCGCGAACGCAAATCACGATACGATTGATTGGCACCTGTTGTTTCGATCCAGCGATGCTCATCCGGTGGAACCCCCTGGCTGGTCAGCTGTCCCCCAATCCAATCAGTTGGTTCTGTCATCACGACGCTTAGGCCGTTCCGCAAGGCAGAGATCGCCGCGGCACAACCTCCCAAGCCACCGCCCACAATGACCAACTGGTAACGACTTTCTTCTCCACCACCAAGACTTGGCAATGCCGATGAAGCGGCTGCGAAACCCACTGTTGCGGCGAAATGTCGCCGCTGCATTTTAGGATTAGCCATCAAAACAACTCCAGTACAACCAACGAACGCTAAAGCCTCAAAACGACAGAGAGGTCCAACTGCCGTGCACGGCACAACCAGATCGGCCAGACAACCACATCGGCCAGACCACTAGTTTACAGTTCCTGACTCCAAATTGAACTCTAAACTGCACACCGCACGTGCAGCGACCCGTCGGATACGATACTCCAGAACGAATTTGCCTTCACAACATATTCGGACGCAGATCGGCCCAGCTGCTAAACTGGTCGAGCAAGATCTTCTAGTATTCAAGCGAGCTTTTCATGACATCCACCACTATTCGGTTCCTGGCGTCCTTGATCCTAGTCACGGGATTGCAGCTGCCCGATTCCCACGCAAGAGCCGAATCAAGTGCCGCGCCAAATGTTCTGTTACTAATTACGGATGAACATAACTTTCGGACATTGGGATGTTACCGAGATCAAATGCCGCGAGAGCAGGCAGAGATGTGGGGACCAGGTGTTGTTGTACCGACACCAAATCTGGATCGGTTAGCAAAAGAAGGCGTGATTTGCACACGGGCCTACGCAACCTCGCCGGTCTGCTCGCCCTGTCGCGCCGCCATGATTACCGGCCGCTACCCACACGTTGCGGGAGTCCCGACGAACAACTTTGTGTTAGATCGCACGATCCCGTCACTTGCTGATCGCTTGAACGATGCCGGATACCGCACAACTTTCATCGGAAAATGGCATCTAGGTGGAACTGGAAAACCCGAGTGGGCTCCAGAAGTGGATGGCGGTTTCCAATTCACCCAGTACATGTTCAATCGCGGGCATTGGAAGAACTTTGACATCCAAAATGGCACGCCACGGATTGGTCCTCGGAAAAATGGCAACCCGACCTACGATGTCGCCGGGGCAGATGAGGAATCTTTTTCCACTGATTGGCTCACGAATCGGGCAATTGAATTCGTGACTGATCGCGATGAGAAAAAACCTTTCTTCGCTGTCATCAGCTATCCAGATCCTCACGGTCCGAATACTGTTCGCCCACCATACGATCATCGATTCGATGATTTGCGATTTGCAGCACCACGCACCTACAAGACTGAAATCCCCGCACCCAAATGGCTCGGCGCAGGGAAAAAACACCCCGTGTTTCGAGGCGAAGATATGTCTCGTTACTTTGGCATGGTCCAATGCATTGACGACAATATTGGTCGTCTGATCGATCAACTGGCCGCCGCAGATCGCCTCGACAATACGCTTATCATCATGACGAGCGACCACGGTGACCTATGTTACGAACACGATCGACAGAACAAAGGCAACCCTTACGAAGGATCTGCCCGTGTCCCAATGATCGTCCGATTCCCAGGCAAGGTCAGCAGCGGACAGGTCTACAAACACCCGGTCGGCACAGTCGATGTGACCCCGACCGTAATGGGTCTGTTAGATCTTCCCGCCGATCCTGACGATCAGGGCGTTGATCTCTCGGACGCCTTCGTCGATGTCACCAAGGATAAAACTCGCGACCAGAATCCACCAATCGTTTTTCTTAGGAATTCTGGTACGAGTGCCCAATGGGTCGCCGCAGTCGATCATCGCTATAAATTGATTTTGTCGGTCAACGATTCTCCTTGGCTATTTGATGCCGAACAGGACCCCGATGAACTGCTGAACTTCTTTCGGCGACCAGGCACCGAAAAGGTGGCTGTACGGCTGGCAAAGGCACTCCGCGAGTATGGCAGCAATCACGACGACCCATACTTGCAACATCCCGCGATCGCCTCCTCGCTGGCAAGTATTCTCGGCGAGTAATTGAGATCGCCGAATTGAAATCGGCGTTTGAACGGCAGGCGAATCAACAACCCAAACGATCACGTTTGCCTAATAGCTTTCCCTGCTCGTTCTGTTGTCAGGTTTCAAGTGCCAAGACCGGCACTTAGTAGATCATTGCCCTCACGCGGCGGTTTGATTTCCAGCACAAGATGCCCTTCCCCAGGGTGTTTCATCTATCAGACCAAGCGAGCAGCCTTCTTACAATTCATGCCAGCGCTGGTAAGCTGCTTGGCGTTGAAATTTCGTCTCCGGCCATTCATTTTCACCACAAGGCGTACTCCCGTATGAACGGCAAAGAAGCAATCCATGCATCCGCTAATCTCAGCGACCTTGTTCTGAAAAGCTACATCAGCGACTTGGATGACACCGAGCTCATGACTCGCCCTGGCGAGGAGTGCAATCACCTAGCTTGGCAACTTGGACACTTGATTGCATCGGAAGTCAATATCCTCGATA
>JAQWPZ010000220.1 GCA_029245125.1 Rubripirellula sp. | reverse complement strand
GTAAGTATTTCTGCTGCTTTATCAATTTTACTATTTTGGAATGGTATACAAAATAACACTTACGGAAATTACAAAATTTTTGAATGGATAAGTTCTGGAGCGGTTGTGGAGCAATCAGAAAATCTGTTTTCGAAGAGATTGGCGGCTTCAATGAGCAGTTCGCCCGACCGAGCATTGAGGACATCGAATTAGGCATGCGACTGAAGGAAGCGAGATATCCAATTGGCTCACTTCCGCACATTCAAGTGCAGCATACGAAGCGGTGGACACTTCGAAACTTGGTAAACACAGATGTTTTCCAACGGGGAATCCCTTGGACTCGCTTGATGCTGCGTGCAGGGAAGGTGCAAAACGATTTGAATGTCAGTCGCAGGCAACAAATTTGTGTTTTCATCGCTGGCCTGATCGTTGTCGCTCTCGCGGTGATGACATGGTTTCAACCTGCGATTATCCTCGCACCAATCCCATTCATTGCGTTACTGCAGTTTACTGACCGTCAAGCCAACCACCATGGCATTCGAAGGTACACACGCTGGGTCGCAGCAGCAACGTTGCTGGCGCTGACAGCCTGCTGCCTTGTATGGCAACCTCTTTTGGCGCTCGTTTTGTTGGGAGTAGTTGCCGTTGGTGCCATCAATCACGAAAGCCTGACATTTTTGATGAATGCGGGAGGAATCCCTTTCGTCATTTTGTGCCTCCCTCTGCATGTCATCTACTACGTCTACTGCGGGTTCTCATTCGCCGTGGGAAACCTTTATCACTTATTCGGCATCCCGTTCTTCAAAGAAACACAGGTAGAACAAGAAGGGCAGCTGGCTGAATGGGCGTAAGCGTCCACCTAATCGTCTGTTCGTTGCAATCTAGTAAAAAAAGCCGCAGTTCATTTTTCATTTGCCACGCGCTCCGATGAACTCTTTGAGTTGGTGAAGGATGACCAGCGATCCTGCTGAGTCGGCTAGAAACCGCGAAGTTTTTTCAAATTCGATACGATTGAATATCGAATTTCTTTCTGCCGATAGTAAGGTGACGTGCGGGAATACGTTGCTTCATTTCCTCGCCGCCAACGCAAGATGCATCACGAATCGAGCCGACAAGCGAAGCTGGAGAGGCCCTGGGGTGATCGCGGAACCGCCGTTCCAACGCCCCAAAATTTCAGGGCTCAGCTTGCCGCCCTGACCATCTGTTGGCTAATTGGTATTTGGTTCCATTGGGGTAATGATGGGATCTGGTTTCAGGGTGATTCCCCACGGCATGCCCTCAACGCGGCCTTCTTTCTCGATTTGGTGAAGGATGGAATCTGGAACCCCATTGAATACGCGCATCATTACTATGCTCGGTATCCGGCGATCACTGCCCAGCGTTATCCGCCAGTCTTCTACGCCTTACTTGCTCCCACTTTTGCCGCATTTGGCGTCAGTGGCTTTGTTGCAAAATGCCTAGTGCAAGTATTTGCATTAATATTGGGCGTCTACACCCTGCTCGGTATTAGACGGTGGATTGCGGCGGAAGCTGGAATCGTGGCAGGACTGGTCTTGTTGATGCCTGGGACCATGCTTTGGTCCGGGGCAGTGATGCTGAACCTACCGGGCTTGGTATTCGGCGTTGCCTGCCTGTTTCATTTGCGACTCGTTCTTGAACGCCCTGACAACAGTCAGGACAGCAAGCATTTCTGTCTTGCGTTCGCGTTTGCTGCCCTTAGCATTCTGGTCCACCCCACTGTTGGTATCGTCATTCCAATCTCCGGGCTGTGGTTGCTGCTAGACAGACGCTGGCGTCCATTCATCAACTTTCGAGTGTTAGCCACTATTGCTACCTGCGTGCTGGTTTGCGGTTCAGTTTATTGGGTACTACACCGCCTGAGTGCGGCTCAGTTTTCCCAGGCAGCCATCAGCAAATCAAGTGTTTCATCTGTGATACGGCCACACTTCTATCTGCAAACCATCCCTGGCTTGGTTGGACGATGGACGCTGCCTGTGTCGCTCGTTGGGCTTGTTTACTCACTCACCGTCAAACAGTATCGACAAGATTCGATTCGCTTGGTCCTGGCCAGCCTACTGTCGATTGCTTTGTTGCAGTGCATCTGGGCCAAAGATGAACGGTACCTACTATGGGCATGCCCTGTTGCCACTTGGTTCGTTGCACACACGTTTGTCGCCGCAATCGGCATCAAAAAACTTGGTCAACACAAGAACATTGCGAGGGCGATTTCAGCTGCTGGACTGATGGCCCTCGCGACTTACCTAGTGGCCATCGACAAAGACAATTCACCCAAATCAGTCAATGCCTTTGCCAAGCTCGCCGAACACATCAAAAAACTCGCCGATGGCGAACCAATTCTTTACCACGGCATGTATGACGGCACTTTCGTCTTTTACGTTAGGTCGATGGACGAGCAATTCCGGCAGCAGGTGGTACTGGTACGGAAACTCCCCAGCCGACCGGGCCAATCGGTTGAAAAGAGCGTACTGGATTGGAGACGCCACAAGCCAAATGGCGAATCACAGAAAGCCACCGTCAATGAAGAATGGTTAGGGGAACAAATCACCCGCACGAACTGCAGATGGCTGCTCTTGGAAGAAACATCAAAATTCAAGAAAGACCAGCTGGCAAACAGAATCGAGAACTTGGCCAAAACAAAAGGCTATCACTTGGCGAAAACATTCAACTTGGACTTAAAAACGGAGTCCAGGAAAGTCAAGCTCTACCGAATCCGCCCCACCAAAACCGGTGACAACGTTTTGCCAGTGCCTGCGATACCGATGGCTATCGAAGGAAAATCTTATCAGCCGGTAAGCCCTCGTTGATTGCAAAAGTGTCGCCGCGTTCCACCGCCGTGAAGCCCCTGCTAGGACGCACACTGCCGTCCCAGATGGCAACTCAGGCAGTTTGATCATTGGGCAAGTGAGCCCTGCTTCATTTGCCCCGCCACAACAGAGCCAAGCTAAAAAGCATCGACAGTTTCCCAACCAGCGAACTACTCTCCATCAATCGACAAGTCGAAGGCGGATCGCCACACACACACCGTTTTGCCAAAGAAAGAATCAGATGGAACGCTCAGCCACAGTGTCACTTCACTGGAAAATCCGCAGGTGACACCAGGGTGACAAGCCCGCTAACGCATGTCCCTCTCCCTGAACCACCTGACTGACGAGCTTTCGTGCTACCACAGACGCAAATCTTACAGCTCAAGGAAGCTTACGTCTTCTGATGACCCGCTTGATGCTCCGCAGAGGAACGACCGCCCATTGGTGCCAGTGCCGGTACCAACGGTCGTTGTAATGCTGAGTGTGCTCAACACTGCGACCAAATTCCGGTTGCAGACTCGCGATTTGCCGATCGAAACGCTGGACCGCGTACTCATAGAGACTTACATCGAGTGAGTTGCGTTCCTGAAGTAACGCCCATGTTTCACTGGAAATTTCTAACTCTGCCTGTTTTTTGGGAGCGACGTTCCATGGCATGTAGCCCTTTCTTGGCCAATTGAGGTGAATACGAAGAAGTTCGACTGTCTCGTCGAACCGCTCGGTCAATCCAACCACCGCAAAGTCTTGATCAAGATTCTGTTTCGCGAGCTCTAGATGCTCACGATTAAGGGTTCCAACATCGGGAGGTAACCCGGCAATTCGACGTACCTGCCCATTCTCCAACTCTGGGATCGTCCGCTGCTCAAGTACCCCATGTAATGACATTGCAATGGCAGCCCGATGATAGCCATTTTTCGGATCTCTTCGCATATTGTTATATGCAGACACCGCCCGCAAGACGGGGTTTCGTAACATCGAAATGGTGACGGGATCGAAAGGGAGTTGATTTCGAATGGCGTGGCTGCAATGCCCGCTGATGAAACGGATCGGTCGACCCCTATGATTCGCAAGCACCGAAGCCATCTCAAGCTCTTTATCCGATGCGTCCCAATCCAAAGGCACACAGTGGATGCAAGAATCGACTTTCCCAGGAATCCTGCCATAGACTCTCGCCGCTAAAGCGAACAATGCCGTACCAGCGGTTTTTGGAATGTGCACGTGTAAAACAGGTGCAGCGGGAGATGAGCGGTCGCGAGGTTGCATGCGAGTGCCGATTTTACGGCGAATATTGTGTCTTATTGCCAAGCAGAACTGAATCCGTTCCAACGCTAGCTAATATAGCACAGATAAGAAATGGTTCCCTTTTAAGGTGATTCGAAACACCGTTTGCAAAAAGAAGCCCGACCGTTTCCCCGGCTGTCATTTCGCAACTTGCAAACCAAGAATATCCGCCTGCAATAAATCAAACCAGTGCGGGCCTACAATACAGCGTCCCTCTCCGCCGATAGGCAGCAACACGATTGCACAAGTCGAAGGGACTATCCTTCGCAACCCAAAACGATCACCTTCATTCTCCGCGTGACGGTAGTCACCCACTTCCAAGCTGGGGCCCTTACCCAGCAAAAAACACGTTAGAAATCCAGAGCAGTACTGAAACATGCTTCAAAAGTTTGTGCAGAACACACATCGAATACCGCTGTTCTCACACAGCTATCGCGGCTTTTACGCAGCCGTGCTCGCTCGCTTCATCGCAACATCGCGCGAGCTGCCGGCTGTCAAGTCGATCATGCTGAAAGGTTCCTATGCTCGACGTGAGCATGTACCAGGGATCAGCGACATCGATCTGGCAATCGTCATTCATGACGGCACGACCTACAGCGAACTGTGCGAACTAGCCCAAGCGATCGTCAGATTCAAGCGTGGGATCGTCCTCACTCACTGTCCCATCGTCGGCGAGATCGAAGTGTTTTCGCACGCCGACACGATCAGCCCAATGTTCGAGTCCTACTCGAAGCGCTTCTCGTGGCGGGTCGTCTCAGGTGATTCAGTGCCGTTCTTGACCAGTACATCTGAGTCACCTGAACAAATCTGGGCTCATTTTGGCAAGTTCGTATTTTTCCACACAGTGTCCCCAAATTTCGTGCCGCTTCATTCGCAACGCCACCGCGTTGCGGGGTTAGCACGCACGCTCGGAATCAGCAATGTACCAAGTGACAATCTTGCAGCACATTCTGTAATTGTTCGAAGTTTCGATGAACTACTGGCCCAGTTTGTTTCATCCGATACCTCCTACCCACGGCAATTTGAAACCGACCACATCGGGCCGTTCACAGGTTGTGGCAAAGACTTTCGTAAGCAATACATCCTGGTCGAGAACTTTGAGATTCCCAAGAATGCTCTCAATGCGGAGCGGAAGCCAGGCCTCTGCTTTCCACCAACTTACGTGGGCCCTAATGCGATGCGGTTTGTCACCGGACCTTTTGAGGACCGACAGAATCAAACGTGGGCGGAAATCAACCTTCAGACAATCCGCTATCAATGGCGGGGCAGTTTCGTAAACAATGTGTCCGCTGACGAAGGATTCCTGACAAGGCCTTCGTTCGTTGACCTTGTTCGTTTACTTTGCTCGCTACAGAAAAACCCACTGGTTTCAACGGAGGGATTGATTATTCCCGACCTCCCACCTCTAGATGCTGTACTTCAGCGGGAAAATTTCCAAACTCTCTTCGAAACCTTCCAGTCGATTCAATACCCAGAAACATGATGACGGTACTCCCCCTGCCATGCCGAGTATCAGGCCGCAGGTCGCTACGGCTAACCACACCCCTCGCCCGCAAGATGTCGCTAAATCCAAATTCAATCTCACGAAACATCGCTATCAACGAGCAACTCCGAACCTGCGCACAACCGCACCACAAGCCATTCTTCGTGGTGGATCTCAAATATGAAATCCCCCCCCTCGGTATCGCTCATCCACTGCGATAACCTTCCGCTGCGGATGCAGCTGCGGCCCCAGCTGCGTGCCCCCACGCGACCCACAAAAAGACTGCAGTCAGGCGGAGCAAAGATCACGACGCCGAGTATGATTGACTGATGCTTTCAGAGGGAAAGTGCAACGAGATTCAAAGAATGAAAATATTTATAACTGGCATTTCTGGATTTCTCGGCCGACATCTAGCGCGGCATCTAGAGTCTCAAGGCCATCATGTGATGGGTGTTGACATCAACCATGAAACCATTGCTGAACTCCGACGCACC
Source organism: Rubripirellula sp. (assembly GCA_029245125.1). GTDB lineage: Bacteria > Planctomycetota > Planctomycetia > Pirellulales > Pirellulaceae > Rubripirellula. The sequence continues at coordinate 21,812 of JAQWPZ010000220.1, read as the reverse complement.
AACCCATTGATCCCCGTAGTCGAAGGCTCCATTTGCGATCCTGAAACGCTCACAGAAATCCGAGATGAATTGATTCGCCATGGCACGACGCACGTCGTGCATGCGGCTGCAAATAAGTACATCGACAAAAACGAAGACGCTCCTCTTGAAGCAGTGGAAGTAAATGTCGCCGGCAGTGCCAACATTGCCAAAATTTGTCGCAAATTAGAGATCCCAGTTTTAGGGATAAGCACCGACAAGGCGAACAATCCGAGTTCCCTTTATGGGCACACGAAATTATTGATGGAGCGTCTCTTCATCGGCATGGGATATGACTGCTATCGTGGCGTGAACTTTTTCGGAAGTGATGGCAGTGTCATACCGATTTGGCGTGCACAGGCAATGGCTTCCGAGCCTCTCACCGTTCGTGACTTAGACTCAACGCGATACTTCACCCCAATCGATCAAGTTGTACATGAGATAATTGAACTACTCCAACAGCCGACGCAATCGCCTACAATTCACCTGCCAAAATCGGTCCATTTATTCACACTGCAAACACTGCTGAATGCTTTCATGGCGTTTTACAGTTACCCCAATTTTCTAGTGCGAGAAGCATGGTCTTATGAAAAGCTCCATGAAGATCTTTGTGAGAGCATTCCGATCATTGCGGGCACAGATGCCACACTTCACGATTGGTTTGCGGAAATAAGTGCACATGATTTCTTGCCGCAAAGGGTTTAGGCGAATCCTTCACCTCACGATGCGGCAACTTTCGATGCCGAGCATGAATTACAGCGGTTCGTGTAGATGAGAAACGGGAACACTAAAACATCAGGCAACTGGGCATTCGAGACATTGAACTTGGTCTTCTGCTTCACGACTTGTCTTCACCTCTAATAAGAAGATCATGAAAATCGATCTGCGAGCAATCCAATGTGTTTGGATCAATGTCGACACTGACATCGAGAAAGCAGCACAGATGGAATCATTGCTAGACCGCCTTCGCATCAAACATCGACGGCGTTTCAGCGGCATCACTGGGATCGCTCCGCATGCCGAGGTCAATTATGGTGAAGAGCATTACCGGAATTGCGCTGAAAGTCACTTTGGTGTCTTGCGAATGGCATTGGAAGATGACACCTTCCCGCTGCTCGTGCTTGAGGATGATATAGAAGCTCAAGGATTTCCTGACTTGCCAATTGAATGCCCCGATGATGCAGACGCTATCTATCTCGGTACGAGCCACGGCAATCGTGATTACGTGGCGATCCCCGCCTCTGATCGCCTCTTGCGAATCGAGCGAGTGTTCGCGGCCCATGCTGTTACCTATCTGAGTCGCAGCTACGCGGAAGCGGTGATCGCCGATGGTCTTCGATCGATCTATGAACATGATGAACCCTTCGACGTCGCGGTAGCCTTCAAGACCCAGCCACGCTATCGAGTCTATGGAATGCGAACGCCAATTTTTTATCAAAGTGATTCAAAAAACCTGACGAACAAGTGGGAACACATGACCCGAACTCCACTGTCACCCTGCAACGAACAAGATATGGATCGAACTTCACTTACAACCTGATCAAGGATCAGAAAAGGTCGGGACAACAGCGGCTCGATTAATCGACGTATCGCTTGACCGGGTAGCGGTTTTGGAGCACCATCTCATCAATGATGAAACGCCGAATCTGTGGGTACCAAACGAGGACATCTCGATAGAATCGCAATTGGTCCCGCGTCTCGATATTTAAAGCAGCCTTGAAGTCCTGAAGACTGAATCCCGCGAGGCGAATCCGAAGGTCCTCATGCATTGCGTTGCACCAGGCAATCACCTCGGGGGAGCTCGTGCTGGGATGGCTTGACACACCTTCAGCGATTTGACGACACCGCCTTGCCAGTGTCTCAAGCTGCTCGAAGAGTGCGATGACCACCTCTTCAGGAAGGGAATAGGAATCCGAGATCGCGGGCAACGAAGCGATTCCCTGATGATCGAAGTTTAGATATTCCCGAACTTCTCCAGCGATCATCGCACCAACGAGTGACGCCGACGCCTGTTCAGGCAGATCGGGACGATGTCCAGTGATTGCAGGCTGGTGAATCACGCGAGTGGACACGCCTTGACCGTACGCCAACTGGCGGCCGATCGCAGCGGAGAGTGGACGCAACATTTCGGCGACCAACTCGTTGTCTGATCGATAGCTGGTTCGCACCGTTCGTATCGGGTTCCGCTGAGAAATCCGGTCGTCCGTGAGAAACCACCAAGGGAAATGATCGAGGCCAGCGCGAAGATTCCTCGCAAGACAAGATGAGACATGACTCTTCGAGTGCCGAAAGGCAAAAAAGCGGGTCTCACCAGCGGGGATGGTCCGATGCTCAATTGGCATTCCCGCGTTGGCAATGGTGGCGTCAACGACCGCTACCGTTCGGAAGTCGGGGATTCCGTATTCGGTGATGGCAACCGCGACAATCTCATCATCACCCGAATCCTTCTCTGCGACGACGTCGGCATGGTCAAGCGAGAATCGGGAACTTTCCCCTCCACGCAGCATCCGTTCAAATGCCTCGTGCATCGTATCGCGTCGGCCCTCCGAAACGGGCACCGATCCCCATCCCTCCTGGCGAATTTCTGACACCCTTCGCCCAAGCGGTTCAAAGACGGCACCGATTGAATTCGGTTGCATCTCGATTTGGCCACCGAGTTCCGAGAAACGAATCGAGGAATGAAGAATCTGGCTGTTCTCGACCGGGCCGGCGAAACGCTCGGAGCTGACGTTAAGAATTGGAACCGATTCGGGCACAGTCGTATCATCGTCCATCGACAGAACTCTTCCCAATAATGGAAGCTCGGTTGCCAGTCGACTCTGTGCATAACCGGGCCGCAACAGGAGATTCTCAAGAACTGTTTCTGATGGCCGGAGACGCTCGCGAATCGTCCTCGCTGCTGCCGTCCGCGTCTCCATATCTTGAAGAAAGATTTCGGGAAGCTGGCCGACGGGTTGACCGGGTTGATTGATCGCCCAATCAATGTTGGCAACCTTCGTCGAGAGCGGGCAACCAACGGTCTGGTCTCCGATCACGATCCGGGAATCCTCCGCGAGTCCCTCTGAATCAAAGCGTGTCAGGATGCTGTGCAGCCATCGCCCGAGATCACCGGGAGCGTTGCCGGAGACGTCCGTCCAGCGGCCCCGGGTTGGACAACAGATCGTTCGACTAGCCTCCTCCGGTGGGAGGGTAGCCCACTCAAGCTTACCACCGCGATGCGTCATCAAATCACCAATTCAAAAACCGTCGAGCCGATTCGTTTTGAACCTGCTGCAGATTCCCAATGCGATCCATACTCCCACCCCCTTCGTCGATGACCAACTCGCCTGAATCGTCGCTGCATGAAATCCTCAAACATGAACAAAAGGAACGGATTATTCACGGCAAGCTTACGCGGCGTTGACAGTGTTTCCACGAGCCCTTGCTGCGAAGTGTCGATAAGGTAACAGGAGATCGAGCTGAAGGTAAACGCGGCCAACCGCACCAACGCGACTGATAGCGAATCATAACAGTGTCCATCAGGCTTGCACCAGCATCGTACCAGAGCACCAGAGCACCAGAGCACCAGAGCACCAGAGCACCAGAGCACCAGAGCACCAGAGCACCAGAGCACCAGAGCACCAGAGCACCAGAGCACCAGAACACCAGAGCACCAGAACACCAGAACACCAGAACACCAGAACACCAGAGCACCAGCGTCGCATCGGATAGAACTCGGCGATTCGACTAACAAGGACGGCCCTAATTCGCGGCAAGGGCCCTGCAATGATTCAAAATTTTGATCAGTGATTCCGGGACTGCACTGATAGACCTGAACACGATTCAGATTACCATCGACGCTGCCGCGCACCATTGCTGGGATCCGCCTCACCATCAATGTGAGGCGTTATCTGCTGGCCCAGAGCCACGTCCGTGTAACGAGGTGTTTGCTAGACAGCACGCTAGTCCGCCCGCCGAGAACGCTTGAATGAGTTCGTCCGATATGACCGCCATTCACCCTCTATTGACCGACCGAGTAGCAGGTGTCCTGCTTCACCCGACATCCCTGCCTTCGATCGGAGGAGCGTTGGGGATTGGCGACCTCGGCCCGACGGCACGCCGCTTCGCGGACTGGGCAGCAACAGCAGGACTGCGGCGCTGGCAAATGCTTCCGATTGGTCCAGTGGGGGAAGGTGAGTCTCCTTACAGTGCTCGGTCGAGCTTCGCTATGGAGCCAATGCTGGCGTCGGTCGCGGACCTGGTTGAAGACGGTTACCTTCCGGCCTCAGCGGTTCGACTTGACCGCAATGAAACGACTAAAGACGACCGAGGCCGAGCCTCGTGGCGCCGCGTCAGACAATGGAAGCGACCGCGACTCGAAGCTGCATTCCAAACGTTCCAGACTCGTCGGGGACGCCTGGGTCTACGAGGGGTGGCCTATGAGGACTTCAGGTCACGGCAGGCGGCTTGGCTGGACGACTGGTGCCAGTACGAAACAAACCAAGCTACCCGGCATCGCTCCAGCAAAGCGTCCGAACGTGATCCAATGTATCACGCCTTTGTTCAATTCGTTCTGGATCAGCAATGGAGCAGGCTGCGGCAGCATGCTCACGAACGGGGCCTCCGTCTGATCGGCGATCTTCCATTCTTCTGCTCACCAGACAGTGCTGATGTCGAGTCACGTCCCGATCTTTTTCGTCTCGACAAGTCGGGGCGGCCCACCGTTCTGACTGGAATCCCCCCTGCCTCCAACCCCGACGACGTGTCAAATTCGGTCTGGGGCGACGTCGCCGTCCACCAAGGACAACTTTGGGGGCATCCACATTACAAGTGGGCTGCACACCAAAATGAGGATTGGGCTTGGTGGCGAGACCGCGTCTGTAAGCCGCTCGAGCGATTTGATTTGATTCGAATCGATCACTTCTTTGGCTTTCTCAAGGTATTCGAGATCCCCCGCGACACCACGGATCTTCGCAATGGCAAATGGCGACGTACACCTGGAGATGAATTACTCGCCTCGCTCAAACATGAACTCGGCCGACTCCCATTCTTTGCCGAGGATCTCGGTGAACGCCCTCCCAACATGGAGCAGCTTCGTGATCAATTCGGGCTCGTTGGAATGCGGATGCTGCAGACCGCCTTTTTCGGTACTCCGGAATCTGAAGACGAACTACCTCACAACCATCCTCCCCAATGCGTCGTCTATCCTGGCTGCCACGACAACGATACGGTCGCGGGCTGGTACCGCGAAATCGACACCGAGACTCGTCGCCGCTTCGCTCACTACGCAGGCCCTTCCGCCGCGAAGGACCCGGCCGGAACGATGACTCGGCTGGCATATACCAGTCCTGCCCGCACGGCGATTGTCCAGATGCAAGATCTACTCGGCCTCAACCGGCGAGCCCGCATGAACCGCCCCGGCGAGCCGGTCGGCAACTGGTGCTGGCGAATGCGACGAAGCGACACCACAACCCGGCTCGCCCGACGACTTGAAGGTCTCGCTTCAGCAACCCAGCGACTTGGATAAGACCGGCAAACAGATAGCCGAAGTCCCGGCAGTTGCCTCGCGGCACCATCTCCTACAACGCAAATTCTTCTGAGATCTTGGCTCCATCACCGATGTTCTCAAAAATTGGTGCTCGCAAAAATTGATCAACCCACCGTCCAACGCATCTTGCCATAGAGCGTAAATGCCGCAAATACCGCTTGCATCACAAAGACACCGATCGCCGCAAGCCGAATTTGGACCGTTCCCAGCGAGTTGCAGTCGGCACGAGTCAGACCCTCTGTTGCTGATCCCCGCGTCGAGGGTACTCGTGCTGCCGTCTCGAGCGAGGCAAGACACCAACCGATCCCAAGCAAAATCGGAGGATCAAAGTATCGCTGAAAGGCCCAAGAATTTACTGTGTAAGCCGCTAAAAATGAAACCGCGAAACCAGCCAACAGCCAAGCGGTACGCGCCCGCTCCGCCGAAATCAACAAACCGAACAATACCCCAGCTGTGCCACCGCCAACAATACTTCCAGCAAAGACCAGACAAGACCGATCCAGTACCGTCGGTGTGCGGCTTGCGAATAGCCACAACCAACCACTCATCCGGCCATATTCTTCTCCAGCGACCGACTCAAAGATAAGCCCTGTAAGTAGACCAACCCCAAGCCCAATCATCATCGTTCGCAAAATGCGACCATCATGAATCCAAAACGGCGTCAGAATCACTATCGCGGGAGAGGCGTAGACCCCAAGTAAGGCAAAACTTCCAGGCGTGATTCCGTAATTAAAACCACCTGCATGCGTCATGCCGCTACCGCCAACCTGGAACATTGGAGGCACAAGTCCTCCCCAAAGAAAGACAAAGCAGGTGATGATCCCAACCGCTGACATCATCGCAATGGTAAAGATCACCGTCGCGGCAGGCCCACTCCCTTCTGCTTGGGATTCCTCTCTGAAGAAAAGCCGTCGCACAGGGTTCCACTGCAGCCAATACCCAAGCAGTGCGACCCCCGAGACCCAGATATTGACCTGCCTGACAAATACAGAACAGACCAAAGCTACCCCCGAACGTAAGGCGCAGGCCCCATTCGCCTCACAAAATAAGGTTGACCCGATTGTGATGGCTATCAAGGCCAGGGATAAATTGTCGGTCATGACCCATATCGCGTTCCCCAATACATAAGGTGACGAAGCGAGCGGTAACACACAAGCAAAGGCGGTCCAAGGCGAAGCAACTCGCAACGCGTACCGAAACGCTGTTACGATCAACAGGACACCAAATACACAAGAGCAGACTTGCAGCAACGTCTCGGTGGTTCGCGGGTCAGAAACTCCTGCCATACGAACAAAGACCGCAAGTGCCAAATGCATACCAGGCGTCGTCGCACTCGCGTAATCCGATAGTTCGACGTTTGGAAGCATCTCGGCAAACGAGAGTATCACTGGAATGTGATGAAAGTCGTGATCGACACTTTTCTGGGGAAACCGATCAAACCCTAAAAGCACTGGCCCAAGCGTTCCCGCAAGAAAGGCCAATAGCAAAATCGGTAATGCAGTGAACCGTCCAGTCAGAGCCGATTCATTCATACCCCACCACCCATTCTAGACGCATCAAAAATTAGCCTCGACAAAACTCCCTCTACCGCCGGGACAAAAAGACAGGCAAGGATACCGAGCACAAAGAGCACGAGCGAAATCAAAATCACCGGATCTTCCCGTATCGCGTCCATTGGACTGTCCCGCTCACCTCGACTCGCACGACGGTAAAAACGATGAACGACCACCAACACCAGCGGAGTTAGCATCGCAAAGCCGTTGGACCGCGCCCCAAAAAGGCTCGTCGCATGCGAACTCAGACCATAGAAAACCCAACTCATAACCACCGACACGCCACTGATGCCGAGCAACCAATTCAGTTCGAGTCGATCCTCGTAACCGGCGGGGCTCAACCAACCTATACCCTCCGCGTCTGTCGACTCCATTTCAACAACCGAGAGATCCGACAAGCGTTTAATGAACGCTAGATAGAGCGTCAGAAAAAAAACGCATCCCAACAACCAAATCGAAACCGCGCGGTCAATTGCAAAGGATCCCGCCGCAGCACGCATGCAGAAACCAGCTGCCAAGACCACGGCATCGACGATCGCGATTCGCTTTAGCCCGGCATTGTAAAGACATTGAAGCAGGAGATAGGCGAGCAGAACACTGCCCACGGCGACCTCAACCAGGAAACCAATTGTGACCCCAATGCAGACCAACATCATCCCAAACCGAAAACCCGCAGACGGTGAAATCTGACCGCTCGCAATCGGTCGATCTCGTTTTCGTGGGTGCGACCGATCGAGTTCGTAGTCCAGCGAATCGTTAATCGCGTAGAACCCGGATGCAAGTAGGCTGAAGCCGGCGACCGTGAAGCAAGTTGCCACCACCCACCCGGGCAACTCGGACGACAGCGAGGCCACATCGAGCGACGGAATCGAAAACAGGAGTGCCGGCAGGATGAAGAGATTCTTCACCCAGTCCCCTGGCCTAATAAGTTTCAGATAATCGGTACGCATGCCGTCTTCAGTGTCTAGCGAAAGGGTCCGCGCCGCACCTACGACCGCGGTACCCCAGGAGTCAAGCACCTCACGGAAGCCCCACCACTTCGGAACTGGATGCTTCGGTGCCCGTCATCAGACATGCCCTCACTGACATGCATACCTCGGCCACGTCAGAACCTGATCGTTCCCGAAACTATAGTCGCTGTCACCTTCTAATCATATCTTCGACTCACCAATATCTGTCTCCATTTGTTATTGTCTCAGATTCAAAGCCAGTCTCGGAATATGAGAAACGCTCTCGCTCATGACACTTGCTTCTGACAGTACTTGCCAAAGGAACCGTTTTGGCTTGTTAATTTTGCACATGCCAAATCTTCAAAGTCCGCATCCGGCAGACATTACCCGCTCGATTGCCCAAAGGCCTCATCTCAGCTCGCGAGCTGACTCATCCAGCGTGAATCAATCCGTCTGCTCACGCGGCCCTCCGATTGTTTTACATCGGAAGCGCGAGTAGCTCTCCAAAGAGACTCCAATCCTCCACACAACCGCCTCACTTGCTTCCCTTCAAAACCACCCAGCCACTGCCTCGACTCCAAAAAGAATCGCACAGGCCCTCACCAAATCACTCTATCGCTACCGATTTGTCTGGATAAGATCTGGCTCAACGCACTAAAATCCCCACCTCACACACGCACTCCTGCTGATCGACGGTCAACCGGTCAGCAAGCTTCGAACCGCCATTTTGATCACAAAGGACTCGTCAACATCAACCCTTGAACAATCACCCGCGTCCTCAACAAGTACCTGCGTTCAAAGCTTCCGCAAGCACTCCCACAAGAACCACCGCAGTAATTCATGTCCAGACTCTTTGCCGGAACACCGTTTGACATCCCACCCACGTGCGATCGTTGTGATCGTCCCATCGAAGCGTGTGACTGCCTACCCGAGGCGGAGAAACCAACTTGGTTACCAACCTCCAAGCAGCGAGCAAAGGTTCGAACCGACCAGCGAAAACATCGGCGTGTCGTCACCGTCATTTGGGGACTCTCCCCCAAAGAAACCAACTTGCCAGAGCTACTGTCGGTCCTGAAAGGGCATTGTGGATCGGGCGGCTGCCTGAAAGACGATGCAATTGAGCTACAAGGTGACCACAAGCAACGCGTGATCGACAAGCTCAAAAACATGGAATATCGCGTTGGCTGATTTCGCATGTCTTCGAAGACCAAGATATTCCGCCACAGGATTCAATACGGGCTGACTCGATCATGCTCTGTTCTTCTATCACCGACGACAGCTAAACGCAGCCTTCCACTCCAAGCACCAACGCATTTTCAGCATTGTGACAAATCTCCCGGCACTGTCGCGGACACGAGAATCTTATCGGCACTGATTGTTCAAACAGCCAGGCTGATCCAGTGTCGCTAAGTAATGATCAAGTGATTTCAGAAACAACGCTTCAGTTGGTCCTAGTCATCAAAAACAGAATCCGAATTAAGACGAACACCATGGTGGCGTCCTATTCAGGTGGGAGAGTTGGTCGCAAGGCTCGTCGCATGCAGAAAGCAAGCGGTTCGCTGGGGCATTTCGATTTCACCGGCGGGGCATGCCATCTATACTAAGCGTGCTGCATACCAAATCGCAGCCAATTGGCATCATGCAGCCACTCACATCCGTTGTCATCATCGATCGAATTAGGCTGGGCGGTCCGGCATGATCAAGATCTGGCTCGAGGGCGCTCTGGCTCAAAGGCTATCGAGCGTGATCATCATCACGCTCAATATTATTCATTGTTTGGCAGTATCTCTCGGTTTCAAGCAGACCATTATTAAAAGTGAATAAAAAGGTTGGGCGATGAATCTAAATCGATCACTGATACAACTGGCCTTCCTCACGTTTTCCTGCCCGGCATCGGCATTAGCGGATGATCGACCAGAGAAGCCTAATATCGTTTTGATCCTTACGGACGATCTCGGTTGGCAGGATGTCAAGTGCTACGACATCGACGAACCAAGCCCAATGGAAACTCCCAACATCGATCGTCTTGCCGAGCAAGGTGTGATGTTTTGGCAAGCCTATTCGCCCGCCCCCACTTGCGCTCCCTCTCGATGCGCGATCATGAGTGGCGTCCACCCAGCGCGTGCCCAAAAAACGCACGTGGTCGGAGGAAACCCGCCGAGACCACATCACAAAACCGCGCATCCCATGATGCCACCCTGGTACAGCGGCCGAATGCCTGATGACGAGTTCACTCTCGCCGATGCACTGCAACAAGAAGGCTATGCCACGGGCCACGCTGGTAAGTGGCACATGGCGATTCAGCACAACGCGTACCCCGATGCCAAAGATCAGGGATTCGATTGGAGCCGAAGTTCTCGTGGCGCACGCTCACGAATGAAACCCAACCGCGTACGAGAGTTTGCGACCGGTGAAAACAGCGATCCGTACCAACTCGACAAAAACGGTTACCCATATCACCAGAACAGCGAAGACGCGTTGCTTTTTTTGCGGGAACATCAACACGAACCGTTTTTCCTGTACTACGCAACGTGGCTTGTGCATTCACCAATCCACACTCGCAGCAAACAATTGCTCGAAAAGTATTGCGACAAACTGGGAGTCCAGCCAGACAAGGAGGACCCTGAATCATGGTCAGGGCGAGGCCAAACGAATCCGTTCTACTGCGCAATGGTCGAAGAGTTGGACTACTACGTCGGTAAAGTATTTGACTACCTTCAACGCACGGAGGACCCCCGCTGGCCGGGCCACCAACTCAGTGAAAACACCTATCTGATTTTCACCTCCGATAATGGAGGCATGGAGGGCAGCCCCGGTGAAATCTACACCGATAACTTCCCGCTGGATCGCGGAAAAATCTCGTTGATGGAAGGTGGCACTCGTGTTCCCTTGATCATTACCGGCCCCGATGTACCAAGGGGAACGCAGTCCGATGTGATGGTCAACGGGCTCGATTTCTATCCGACGATTCTATCTTGGGCCGGAGGCGTTTCAACACGAAACAAGCATCTTGATGGGGCCGACCTGTCACGGCTCTTACGAGAAGATCCGACTGACCCATCGCTCGTCCTTGATGCCGATGCAATGCCGCGTGACACGATGGTTTGGCATTTCCCAAACAGCGTCGCTCTAGAAAGCACCATCCGTATTGGTGATTACAAATTGGTGCACAATTACAATCACGTGCACGACCCACGTGCCGTACCGCTCGAATTGTATCGACTCTATAAAACAGAAAACGGAAAACAGGTTCGTGTTGATATTGAGGAATCAAACAACCTTGCCTTAGCCGATTCTGAACGTGCTCGATCGATGGACGCTCGTCTGACACAAGCATTGCAAGAAATGAAGGCCAGTTATCCGTACAATAATCCTGCGTTTCGAAACGCGGGACCGAAGGCCGAGAAAACACCAACCATTACCACGCATGAACAAAAGGGCAACCGAGTAACGCTGAACTATCAACAGCGAGGATCAAAACTTGTTCGTGCAAACCTAATCTACAGCAAGAATGGAAACGGAAGAAACGAAGAATGGTTCCGCACACCGGCAACCCTGTCGAGCGACCACACCATTACGATCGAAATCCCCCCCGGTACCACCCATTACTTCATCAATTTGATCGACGAAAACAATTTCCTGGTTAGCTATCCCGATGTGCCGGGCGGGAACCACTTTAGCAAGACGAATGAAACATTCGCGAAGTATGCAATCCCGGCAAAGTGATCTAAGGAGTTTGCGAGCGACGGGTCATTAAGCAACGCCGCGGGTTCGCGTCCAAAACCGGTTTACAAACCAGCACGCTGGTCCAAAGCTTCGCTGACCCAAAACCCGCACAGACATCGAGATCGTGCGTTTCTGAACAGCGTGCAAGCAACGCATGTGAGAGACGCTTAGCGACGTCGAAAACAAGTGGCGGTACCCAAACGCTCCGTCACCAGTAGATTTTCAGCTCCGAGTGGAATCTCACTCGATCCGAGGAAGAGTCGCCCCGAGGACGACAATCGATCAACCACCCGCCCCAGAACCCGCTGCGCCACTTCACGCTGGAAGTAGATCAAAACGTTCCGGCAAAAAATCATGTCGAAGGTTCCGGCGGGCTGGGTGGTGCTCGTCAAATCACCGACCATAAATTGCACCATTCTTCTGATGTTATTTCGCGCTGACCAGCCTTCCTCGTCACGTTCAAAAAACCGTTGCCGTTGCTGGGCGGTCGTACCGCGGCTGATTTCATGTTCTTGATACCTGCCTTCTTTTGCAATCGCTACCGTCTGGGCCGACACGTCAGTCGCGACGATGGAAACAGTCCAGTCACTTAGGTCGGGGATCGATTCCACAAGGCACATCGCGATGCTATACGGTTCTTGCCCAGTGCTGCATGCCGCTGACCAAATCCGCAGTGTCGGCTGACACTTGCCAGCAGCACGGCGAATCTCCGGTATTAGGTGATTTCGAATCGCATCGAACGGGGACTTGTCGCGAAAGAACAGCGTTTCATGAGTCGTTAATGCATCAATGATGCGTTCACGTACCTTAAGACCACGATTCCCCTCAGCCAATTTAAGCAAAGCATCATAGGTCGTCACCCCAATTTCCTGCATTAGCGACCGAAGTCGGTTTGTAAGCAAGTAGGACTTATCGGGACCAATATGCACACCACACCATTGCTGCAATCGTTCACGCAACTGATAAGTGGGGTCGGTACTTTCCTCAATTACTGGCGTAAGCGAGCTAAATATCGGTGACGATAGATGATCACTCGTGGGCATGGGAAGCCTTTCTCTTCTTTCGAATTTTTGTTCGAGGGTTCAAACGAATTGGAACAATAGCAAGCAGGGCGACAAACACTAGCTGCCGGTTTTGACAAGTCGCAATCGATTCGTAGCTTTCATTGAGTTTTGTTGTGTGGTGGCTGTTTGAGAAATCTCGGATCACAAACCCGCAAGGAGGGATCCCAGACCTGCAGCCAGGGATCCCAGACCTGCAGCCAGGGATTTCAGACCTGCAGCCAGGGATTCCAGATTCCAATCGAGCGATTTACATTTCGCTAGCCGATCGCCTCACCCACAACCGGTGTAGGCTGAACCGGTGTAGGCTGACTGGATGGGTCCAGAAGTTGCTTCGAGCTCTGCCTTCCAACCCGATTGATCTGAACGATCAATTCCTCGAGCGAATACTCTTCACAAGGCAATCCTGATTCAAAAACAGCGCGGGGCATGCCATACACGGTCGCGCTTTTTTCGTCTTGCACCCAGATCCGTCCGCCTCGCTGCGTAATGGCCGCCGCACCATCAACACCGTCATTCCCCAGGCCCGTCATGACAATTCCGAGCAGTCCGTTTTGGAACTGTACTGCGGCCGACTGGAAGAGTAGATCAACACTAGGCCGACACCCTTTGACCGGTTCCTCATCGGTAATTTCAAGCTTCCAAGCACCGGGATAGCCGATAACCTTCATCTGCCTTCCGCCAGGCGCGATGAAGACTGTTCCGCCTCGCAAAGGCATCCCATCCTCTGCTTCAACAACATTCAGTTGTGATATCGAATCGAGGTGATTTGCCAGAGACTCGGTGAAGATCGCCGGCATGTGCTGAACGATCAAGACAGGAACTCGAATCTCCTTCCTTAAAGCGGGAACCAATTTCCCAAGTGCTTGAGGCCCCCCCGTTGAGACTCCAATGCAGATCGCATCTAGGGCGCGAGTTGGCTCAACATCAATGGTTGCAGCGGTCTGGGATTGCGATTGAATAAGTGAGTTTGTGTTTGGGGCGACTTTGTCTGTTACGTCAATCGAAGTCTCGTCAGCTACCGATTCACCAGTGTCTTCGCCGCATTCGGGAGATTCGGACAAACGCCGTCGGTGAAGTACTTTCATGCACCGAGTCAACTGTATATTCAAATCCCGCACATTCTCTTCAGGATTCGCATGACTCGACTTTTGGACAAAATCGAACGCACCGGCGGCGATCGCTCTGGTCGACGTCATCGACCCCTCTTTTACAAAGGAACTTACAACAATCGCTTTCGTCTCTAAATTCTCTTGCTGGATCGCCTGTAATACATCCAAACCGTTCATCACCGGCATCTCGATATCGAGCGTGATTACATCAGGACGAATCCTGCGAATCTTTTCCAGCGCAATCCGCCCGTCCCGCGCAACATCAACGACTTCCACACCATCCATTTCTCGCAAGCAGTCTCTGACGGCTTTTCGAAAGACGGTCGAATCATCGACGACGACTACTTGCAAACTCATCTTTCATTTCCGATCTAGATCAACCACCACGTGTGACTCGGCGTGCTCAGTGCACGCTCATCGATGATGGATGTTGACCATCAGCGGAAAAGAATACGTTAATATTCGCCTCGTACATATTCAAACAATTTCAAAGCTGACAAAAGCAACCGAATTAAAACACGGTTGCCAAGCGGGATCCCCCCGATCAACTCCATGACCAGGGGATCAGCCCGAACTTTCGACATCCGTTTGGTAGCCAACCGATCGCCAAAGAACAATCGACTTCGCTGCCTTACCAACTCAGCTGCCTTACCGACTCAGCTGCCTCACCGTCTCCGCTGCCTCACCAGGAGTGAATTAGCACCGGAGACGTTTGCCATGGGCGTTGCACCTAGCTTCGCTTTAGACAGCGACAACTTTCTCGTCTTTGATCTGAAATTGATCAACGAGTCCCTGCATCTCCGCGGCCAATCTCAGGAGCTCATCACCAGAGGTCCGACTATCGTCGGCACTCGCGGCGGTTTCTTGCAGAACACCATCAACATGACTGATGTTCTCGGTGATTTCACGGCTTGCTTCAGCCGACTCAGAAACTCCACGGGCAACTGTTTGTGCCAGGTCGGCGGCTCCACCAACGTGACCAGCGATTTGTTGCGTCGTGATGCTTTGCTCCTCGACAGCCGAAGCAATCATCCGGCTAAGCTCGTTCACGCGACCAATGACTTCACTGATCTCTTCGATTGACCCAACCGCTTGGCCTGTACTTCGCTGCATGACCTCAATCCGATTTCGAATATCATCGGTCGCTGAGGCTGTCTGCTTTGCAAGCTCTTTGACCTCGGTCGCAACAACTGCAAAACCTTTACCGGCCTCACCTGCACGTGCCGCTTCGATCGTCGCGTTCAACGCCAGCAGGTTAGTTTGTTCGGCGATATCCTGAATTACCTCAATCACCTTGCCGATTTCATCAGCCGCAGTTCCCATGTCACCCACTTTAGCGTTTGACACCTCGGCAGCCGACGCAGCTTGGCTGGCAACTTCCGCGGATCGCTCCGCGTTCTCGGCGATCTCGGAAATCGTCGTCTTCATCTCTTCGACGGCTGATGAAACCGTGCTGATACCAGCACTCATCTCACCGGTACTGTGGGCCATATTCTGCATGTTGATGCTCAATTCCTCAGCAGCACTACTGACCGTCGCCGACTGAGTCTTACTCTGTGCCGCACCGACACTAAGATGTGACGCGGACTCGCTCAGTTGTGAACTTGCTTCGCTGAGCGTTTTCGCATTTCCGGCAATCCCACTGACAATATCGTGGATACGCTGAGCAAATCGATTGAAGTGCTGGGCCAAGTCGCCAAGCTCACCGATTTGATTCTCATCCAAACGACGGGTTAAGTCACCGTCACCTTCTGCGATGTCACGAATCGTATCGACCGTGGCATCGATGGGTCGAATCAGTGATCGCGTAATGATCAAGGCGACACCGATCACCGCGGCGGTAGCCAAGACGGTTGCGATCGCACAAAAGAAGACCATCGAAGATAAAATTGATCCAGTAACAGACTCCATTTCGGCCAATGTCCGAAGTGCTTCGGCGGTGGTCACTTCGGAAACAATCGCCCAGTGAAGACCTAGCAATTCAACAGGAGCAAAAGCGGTGATAACCTCTTCGCCAAGATAATTCTTTGCGGTGGTAATTCCCGACTCACCATCGATCGCGCTGCGAACAGCGTCCGTTTCAATCCGGTGCTTTGCTTCGCCACGAAAGGCAGACACCAACGAGTGATTCTCAGGATCTCGAACTGAGTTACACCGCTGCCGAAAATCGTTCCCGACCAAGAGTGTTTCGCCTGTCTTTCCAATTCCCGCGTCGCGGGCCATCAACTCGTTGATGCGATCAATCGGCATTTGAAAGACCAACACACCGACCCGTTCGTCGCCATCAAAGATGGGACTGGCGATGAAACTTGCTGGTGCCTCGTAGCTAGGCCAGTAGCATTCAAAGTCGACAAGCACCGAAGCGTTTGGATCGGTCAACCGACTGGCACTGCGAAAAGCCTTCGCGAAATTCGTTTGCGAGTATGGACCGTCGATCAAGCTGGTCGCAAAATCGAGTTCCTTGAAGACACTGTAGACGACATTGCCAGTCTTATCGTCGATCAGAAAGATGTCATAATAGCCGAAGCTCTCAAGGAAGCCACGGATGCTTGGGTGATATTTTTCGTGCAACCGATCATAGTCAGTGCCATTGGTCGCCGCATCAAGCAGATGCTTGCTGCCCAACGGATTGGGATTTTCACTGATGTAACTATCTTGCATCGCGACGGCTGAGCTACCCAATTGAGCCAGTCGCGATAACGCACCTGGGTCTTGATTCTCATTTTGCGTCTCGTATTCGGGTGCAAAACTTTGCTCATAATACCGCGATACGTGCTGCCGCATTGAGGTGACGTCCTTGTCATCAATCTCGCGTTGCTCACAGTACTTTGAGAACGCAGAATTGAATCCTCGCATCGCATCCACAATCATGACATCACTACTGAAAGTGATAACCTGATCTTGGATTGTTTTAAAATAGTCTTGCACTTCAGCTTGCTTGAGATCTCGGGCAGCTGTCAATTGCTGCTCGATCTTAACCCGCAGATCCTCCGAAGCATGCTTGCTAATTTCCATACTCCCCCGCCGAGCGTTCCAGAGGTTCAATGACGAGAGCGCCAGCATGGGGATCAAACCGCAAGCGAGAAAAGCGGTAACGAGTCGTCCGCGAATACGCATATCTAGATTTCCTGCGCGATAAAAAGTGACAAGATGGTAAGCCCAGCCGAGTGGCCGAAGCAGTCCTTCAAGAAAGTGAGTGGTAACAAACGCTACGTGTTTATTCGGGGATTCGCGATGGCTGCAGCAGAGTGATCCTCGACCACCTCCAACAACTGAAACGCATTCAGAACAACAACGATTTCTTCGTCCCGAAGGTAGACCGATTCAACAAATTGACGGTCAATTGACCGAACGTTGGATGGACGTCGGGATAATTCGGATGGATGAATCGTGAGAATGTCGGATACTTGATCCACCAAAACACCGATTCGTTCACCGTCGATGTTTAGAATCAAGTTACGTTGATCAGCATCGATCCCTTCTCGTTCGATGCCGAACACACGATGTGGGTCAAGGACGGTGACAACGTCGCCACGAAGATTGACAACACCGTGAATCATCGGCGAAGCTTGAGGCACACCGGTAATATCCAAGTGCCGATTGATCTCCTGCACGTGGGAAATTTCCACTCCAAGGATGATTTGGTTGACCCGAAAAGTGACCAACTGAATGGTTTCGCTTCGCTGGTCGGTGAGCGTCGCTTCAATATTAGCAGTCATTACCGAACCTCCACGGTGAGTCGCAGGATACTTGCCAGCAATTCTGGCTTGTTCATCTTTACTTGATAGTCATTTACGCCCGCTTCTTGCCCACGCTGGATCGACTCAAGATCAGCAAGACTGGTAAGCGCGATAACTGGCAGATCGCGTAACCTTGCATCGTCGCGGACGCGTTTTGTCAACGCGAGCCCATCAAGGACCGGCATCTCAACATCGGTCAGCAACAGATCGAATTCATTGGCTTCGTCGACCAAGACTTCCCAACCCTCAGCACCATCTTCGCACGCGGTAACCTGGTGCCCCTCTCCCTTCAGAGTCCGGGTTAAAAACCCAAGAAAGAAAGGACTGTCTTCGCAGATCAGAATGCGGAGCGGATGCTGTTCGGCGTCTTTCTCCGCCGAGGCTTTGAACCGAGCGAACCATTCCGGTCGAGCGCTCTCGGTAATCCCGTAGAGGTCAAGAATTCGCGTTGTACGATTTTCAATTACCGTTACGCCCGCAGTCCCGTTTTGACCACTGACTTCGGTGATCCTACTGATATCGCAATCACGAATATCGTTCAAATGGGGTGCGATTAGACCAACCTCGTGGCCGCAAACCTTAAACACAATGACATGCAGGTGTTCCGTTTCGTCGACGAACTTCACCGGGATCGCTTCGTTTACCTCGAGCAATTGCAACGTTCCCCCGCGATATTGGAGGACTTGGCGATCGCCTATCGAATCGAATGCTTCGCGCCGCACACGTTCGATGCGGCTAACAATGTCCATGGTAACGGCGAAGTGATCATGCTCGCTGAGCGAGAACAACACCATTCGCTGTTTGTCTTCAAGGCCCGCTGACATCGACTCATGAGCACTTTCCATGCTGGGCGAATCTGATTCATTCACGATCGCCATTCGACTCGCGATACCTGCCGCATCCAGAATCATCGCGACTCGACCGTCTCCCAGAATGGTAGACCCAGCCAACAGAGGCAAGTTTTTGAGGTGCCTCCCTAGTGGCTTCACGACAATCTCTTCACTGTCCAAAACCCGATCGACGGCAACCGCAAAACGGCTTCGCCCTGCTTCCAGGACGACGAGTTGGCTCTCCTCCCGGGAAACTACTTCAGAACTGGCGCGGAGACTAAGAGCTTCGTGTAGGCGAAACAACGGAATCAGAGATCCGCGCAATCGCAGGACCTCCGAGTTGCTCACCGTCTCGATGCGTTTTTCCTGCCCACCCGTTTGAACAAGTTCGACAATATTCGCTTGCGGCAAGGCATACGGCTGATCGTTCACAGAAACAATCATCGAAGGAACGATTGCGAGAGTAAGCGGGAGCGTGATGCGGATGGTTGACCCAAGTCCCCGCTTCGATTCAACCTCAACGCTTCCCCCAATATTTTCAATGTTTGTGCGGACCACATCCATTCCGACACCGCGGCCGCTGACGCTCGTGACCGATGCTGCCGTTGAAAAACCAGGCGCGAAGATCAAGTTCACGGCATCCTGATCACTCATCTGCTTGGCGGCCTCTTCAGTGAGCACGCCCTTTTTGATGGCGTTAGCACGAAAACGCTTGGGATCCATCCCACCACCATCGTCGAGGATTTCGATCATCACCTTTCCCGCCTTATGGAAAGCGCGGAGGATGACCGTTCCCTGATCTGGTTTGCCCGCCTCAGCGCGAACCTGTGGAGTCTCAATCCCGTGATCGCACGAATTGCGAACCAGATGGGTTAGCGGATCGGCAATCGCTTCAACAATCGTCTTGTCCGTCTCAACCTCCGTCCCCTCCATTTTCAGCGTGATATTTTTGCCAAGAGAGGCAGAGAGATCGCGAATCACCCGAGGAAACTTATTGAACACGTTTCCAATCGGTTGCATCCGAGTCTGCATGATCGTCTCTTGCAGCTCAGTTGTGACTTGATCCAATCCGCTCACGATGACATCAATATTCGAGCCGGTTGTGGATTGTTCACCCAAAACCCGCAGCAATTGATTTCGGCTCAACACCAACTCACCCGCCAAGTTCATCAAACGGTCCAGCACGCGAACACCGACGCGGATGGTGGTATCACTGCTGTTCGCTCGCGAATTTGATGCGGAACCTTTCGCTTTGGAGGAAGCCGCCTTCGGCGAACCCGAGGATTTGGGCGTCGTCCCCGATTCGTTGACTTGTTTATCAATCTCTGTTTTGATCGTTGCGAGCGTCGCTTCTGCCCGCTCAGAAGTATCGTCAGGCGTGGCAATTGCATCCGCGTTGGGCGAACTTGACTCGTCCGCTAGAACCTTCTCCTCAACGCGAATTTCTTGCGTCACAGCGGGCGTAGAAGGTGCCGCGTCCGATTTCGTGAGAAGACTGTCCAAAGAGTCACAAATCGCACCGTTGTCAGTGTCATTGCTTGAATCAACACTCTCAATCAGTTTCCGCAGCCGGTCGGCGGCTTTCAACATTACGTCGACGTTGTATGGATCAGGAACGAGCTGATGCTCCCGCACCTTCCCTAAAACGTTCTCAAGTCGGTGTGCGACTTTATTGATCTCGACTAAGCTCAAAAACCCAGCCGCACCTTTGATCGAGTGAATCGCACGGAAAACGGTGTTGACCAGGTCGTCGTTGATGTCAGCACCAAGCGCCTCAACCTGCAGCAACTGCATCTCGATGCCACCAAGATGTTCCTGCGCTTCTTCGACAAATTCACAGATCAGCTCTGCGTCTTGCATAGCAATGTAGTCCTTCGTCAACGTGACGATGTGTTCGTGATTCATTCCTTCGTCCGCCGACCGTGCCCACAAAGCACCACCAAAAATTCATCGCAGGTGCGTCAATTTGCCATCAAGCTGCCAAGTGCAACCGGTCGCTCGAGCCGTAACATTTGCGGCACATCTTGATATGCCACAGTGTTGCGGCGGGAGCAAATTCTTCGTGTCCAAATCGTTGACCGATAAGGCAACGTGGTCGATCGTTTTGTTCTGTTTGGTACAGAACCAACGGCCCATATTGAGCTGTTCAAAAAGCGCGAGAATTGTGTCCGCGCAACGACACCACTGAGTGCTAGAGTCAGTTGCGGGTTCGTCGCTGAATCGTCATGCGAAAACAGAACCCAGCGACACAAACCTTTTCAGTAAACTCTTAAAGATTTGATGGTGAATTGATGAAAGCGTTGGTGGTAGATGATTCAGGTGTTATGCGAAGAATCATTTCGCGTGGTTTGAATTCGTTGTGGGTCAATGACATCGCCGAAGCCGGTGACGGCATGGAAGCGATTGAAGTATTCGGCGACGGGGTCGGCTTTGACCTGATTTTGACGGACTGGAACATGCCAAGGATGAACGGTCTCGACTTTGTGAAGGCCATTCGGGAGGCAGGCCACACCGTTCCAATCATCATGGTCACGACCGAGACAGAAAAGGAGCAAGTTGTCAAAGCGATTCAAGCTGGCGTGAACGACTATCTGATTAAGCCTTTCGACCAAGAAATGTTGCGACTAAAACTGGAACGCGTCATTCCTAATCCAACCGTTTAGGTGATGCTTCGAATTCCACTCGTTTTTAATCAAAATTAGGCTTACACAGATTTCTCATCATCGAACCACAATGGGGCTCAACAGATGACATTATGTACGGACACCGAGTCCGCCCTTGTCGACGCCTTGGATCAATCAGCTTGCGAGGTTTTTCAGCTGATGGCAGCGGTTGAACTAACTTCCATCGGCCAACCGGTCAGCCTGCCCCCCCCCAACGAAGGAGTGGCAAACGCAAAAGATGTTACCGTCGTCATGGCAATCACAGGCGATCTAAACGGCTCAGTCATCATCAACATGTCCAAGTCCGCAGCGTACGAATGGACGGGACGCATGATTGGATCTGAAGTGCATTGTCTTGATCAAACCGTGATTGACGCTGTTGGCGAACTCGGGAACATGGTGGTGGGTGGTGCCAAGCGAAGATTGGTTGACTTTCAGCTCACAATGTCACTGCCGAGTGTTTTGCAGGCGGGAATTGATCGCATACGCTTCTCCTCCAAATCAATCCCGCTCCAACGCGACTACCAATTCGATGAGCGTGAGCTGTCGATCGTGATCGCGTTGATGCCAGGGTGATCACAGGATTCTGACAAATCCCATCCGGTAAATCCGTCCTGGTAAATCCGTCCTGG
>JAQWPZ010000213.1 GCA_029245125.1 Rubripirellula sp. | reverse complement strand
TGTAAACGAGGCGCTCTAGCCAACTGAGCTAATCGCCCTAATCATTCACCGCACGGTTTGGCACCCGACGGCTTTCAAAGTTATCGGTAATTTACTCGGATTCAGTGGTTGAGTGAACGCGTGCGGATGGCTCGTCGTTCGGCACGCACTTTGGCCCGGCGATTGGTCTCACTCGGCTTTTCGTAGAACTCGCGACGACGCATCTCTTTTTTGACGCCGCTCCGTTCGACTAGCTTGCGAAATCGGCGAACCGCTTCTTGGATCGATTCTCTGTCTCTGACAACTAGTTTAACCATTTCTGCTCCGAACTCATTCCCCGCCGCACCCTCCGCTGGAAAAGCAAACTCTACCAACCGCCGCCTCCCTGGCGACGCACTGAGGTGGCAAAGTGTAACGATCAATCCCCGGTAGTGACAATGGCTTCCGTTGAGGTTTCACGCTTTTTGAAATCCGAATCGAAACCTCTGCCTGATGGATGTCGCCACATGCTGGCGGAAACCGCCATCGCAAAGCGATAAAAAATCAGAAAAACCGCCCCAAGCGAGCTCACCGGGGAATAGTGCCGTGCAACTTCACTGCGGCTAAGCAGTGACGGAACGAGGCGATTAAGCCGCAAAAGTGAAACGTAAGCCGCAAAAGTGAAATGGAGAAATCGTGAGCGACGAAAGAAATCTCTCCTGTGACGCTCCGTGAGGCGGGCCACGAGCAAGACGGAAGAGCTCGGGAAGCATCAGAAATTCCACGACTGCTAGAGATTCTCTAGCAGTCAAAGTTTGCCTTCCTTCGCGGACCGGTGCGACCGGACCGCGACTGCCGATGGGACGAGGATTGGTCGATGCAAGGTGTGCTGGAAATTCCAAGCCGGTTTTTCCCGCACTTCCGACCAGCCACTCCAGACCCAACGATTTGCATGTCGCCAGCTTCCCCACCCCCTGAAGCCATCGAACCGGGCCAGTTGCTAAAAGAACTCGAGCAACGGCAGGATGATGTACTGGCCCAAATTGATGAGCTGGATGAAAAAGTTCGGCAGGTCCTCCAGGGTCTCGGGGTTAGCCTCGATGAGTCAGAAGAATCGCTCAGCTAGAGCACCCCAGCCGATCCTGAGATGCCTCCCGCCCGCTGCGGTGGTCAATTGAAGCCGATTTAGCTGGGCCGATTTAGCTGGCTGCCAGCACGAGAGTTGGGGCCAGGCATTGTTGATGCCAGGGTTGATGTGGCTAGGCACATTCTGCGGCCACCGTGATAGCAAACGCTGGCTTGAGAGGGCCTGAGGAATTGCAGCGAGCCACCTGAAGATTGGTTGGGGCCAGCCTGGTTGGACTGGTTGGGGCCAGGCACAATCTGCTGCCACCGCGAAAGCAACCACCAGTTTGATAGCAAACCGAGTTAGTTTGCTTTCAAAGTCGGGTGGGGCCAAAGTCGGGTGGGGCCAGGCATTGTCTATATGGCCTATGGCCATGCGGCAATATAGTTCGGGTGAGGCACGGCCTGTCGCCAGCGTGATAGCAAACGATGGCTTGAAAGGGCGCGGGAAATCGCATCGAGCCACCTGGATGGGGCGGTACCTGAAGGTTGGTTGGGGCCAGGCACAATCTGCTGCCACCGCGAAAGCAGTCACGGGTTTGATAGCAACCCTCGTTGGCTTGATTTCAATGGCGACGATCCGTTCGATCACTTGCTCAGCCGTCCCTTCAAGCCGTCTCTCGAAGCCGCCCTCAGCGTCGAACAAGTCTTGTGTCATGCTGCGGTCAAGGCTAAGTTGAGCAAAGGGATCAGTCGGTTTCACGCAACATGCTAGGGAGGGCAGGAGCGTGCTGAAGAGACGACCTATTCGAATCAAATTGCTGGTCGCGTTGACGCTATTATCTGCGATCGTTTTGCTACTTGCATTTAGTGGCATCTGGGGCCTGTACCAATATCGTCCGGTATCTGATGCAATCAGGCAGCGAACGGAGCAATTGCGATCCGCGGGTGAATTGCGGCGACACGCAACATCCCTGCAAGAATCATTCGCTCGTCTCAAGCAATCTGCCGGCCCGACGGGGATGATTGAAGATTCATCACTGATCGACAATCAACAGTTGTCGGAGTCTGAATTCGACCTGGCGTTGTGGGAGTTTCCGCTCGAGCTCGACAAACATGACACGGTTTTGAACAGCCCTGGCTTATCCAGCCTCGTCAATGTCGAGCAGCAAGCACTGAGCCTAGAATCGATTGCCAAAACCTTCGACACAATTCGATCGACCAGCAATGAAAAAGGCCTCCTCGAAACGAAAGACGAACTCCAGCGTCAACTCGCTTCTTTAGACAACCAAACGCAAGCCCATCTTCAAACCATTGAAGCCGAGATGGCAAAAATCAGTCAGTATGTCGATCAGCAATACCACACTTGGATTGCCATGGCGCTGACCTGTTCGATTCTGGCGGTGCTGATGGTTCCGGTTCTGTTGTGGTTATCCCATTCGCTAGTGGTGAAGCCGTTTCGAACATTGCTGGACGGATCACGCCTAGTCGCTGGTGGGCAATTCGATCATCGCATCGACCTGGGAACAGGTGACGAATTGAGCGAATTGGCAAATGCAATGAACCACATGACCGATCAGTTCCAAGGCGCGTTGGCACAAGTCAAATCTTGGTGCACCGACTTGGATCGCCAGGTTCAGCAACGCACTCGCGAAGTCATCCAGAACGAACAATTGGCAAGCGTTGGATTTTTGGCCGCCGGTGTGGCTCACGAAATCAACAATCCACTCGCGACGATTGCCTGGAGCGCGGAATCGCTCCAGAGCCGCTGGGCAGAAGTCATTATGACTTCCCCCGCAGACCGACAATTAGACGACGAACTCTGTGAGGTGCTGACGACCAACCTGCGACGGATTGAAGACGAGGCCTACCGCTGCAAAGGCATCACTGAAAAGCTGCTCGACTTTAGCCGCCTGAACGAAGTTCGTCGCGTCCCGACGGACCTCAGTGATTTGGTGGGCGATGTGATCTCGATGGTTGGTAAGGTCGGCAAGTTTCGTTGTAAGACAATCAAGCTTCACGCCGACGAACCGGTCATTGCCGAGGTCAATCCACAGGAAATCCGACAAGTCGTTTTGAACTTGGTCACGAATGCCTTGGAAAGTGTCGCCACGAACGGGCGAGTTGACGTGACCTGCCAAACCCGAGACGGGCACGCGCAAATTTCTGTTGAAGACAACGGCTGCGGAATGTCTCGTGAAGTACAGCAACACCTCTTTGAGCCCTTTTTCACGCGACGAAGCGATGGAACGGGCACCGGATTAGGCTTGAGCATCACCTACCGAATCGTCTCCCAGCACGGTGGAACGTTGAATGCCCACAGCGAAGGAGAAGGCCACGGCTCGCAACTTAACTTAGCTCTGCCGTTAGTCCCCAACGAAGACGCACAGCAGCCACCAACCATCCATACCCGGCCGGCGTTGGAATCATCGTCGAAGGTCGCCTAGTCCCCAAGTGCGAAATTTGCTGAAAATGATTACAAGGCGTGCAGACTCGAAACCAAATGCACAGGCAATGAATGCGTCATCAGCAAAACAAACACCACACGAGAACACCGTTCGGTTGGCAAATCGGGGAAATGGATTTTCCCTTTGTGAATGAAGAGCTGCGTGAATAAGAAACGGCGTGAACGACGAATACGGACACGCCCAGATGCAATGAATGGATTGAATAGGAATAGCGAGGGATTGCAATGAACCGGTCCGGTAAACCAAAAAGTCAAGACGCAACTGGGATGCACATCCTGTTCGCCGACGATGAAAAGAACCTACAAGAACTTATGCGGACCGAATTACCGCGAATGGGTTATCGAGTTACAGTCTGTCCCGATGGTTTAACGGCAGTAGCGGCCTTGGAGAAAGAGCCGTTTGACTGCTTGCTGGTTGACCTCGATATGCCAGGACTCAATGGAATCGAAGTGATTGGCAAGGCGCGAGAATTGCGTCCTGAAATCGAAGCAGTGGTCATGACGGGCAAGCCGAGTCAAGACACGGCGATCAAAGCCCTGCGATACCATGCCTTTGATTACCTGACAAAACCGTGCCGATTGGCTGAGCTAGCGGGACTATTGGGACGGGTTGGAGAGCGACGACACAACCGGCGTCAATTAGCAGCTTTAGAGCACCGTCTGCGTCGCGCTGAAGGTGATTCGACGCTTGTCGGTTCTGGCACCGCGATGGATTCAGTGAAACGGCTGATCACAAAAGTAGCGCCCACCGAGAGTACGGTGATGATCCGTGGGGAGACTGGGTGCGGAAAGGAATTAGTTGCCCGCGCGGTTCAGCAATCTTCGCTCCGAGCCGAACAACCCCTGGTCGCGATCAATTGCGGCGCACTTCCAGAAAACTTGATCGAGAGCGAGTTGTTCGGTCATTGCCGCGGGGCCTATACGGGTGCCGACACGGCGCGAACAGGACTGTTCGAAGTTGCCGATGGCGGAACAATTTTCCTGGACGAGATCGGCGAACTTCCGATTGCGATGCAGGCCAAATTGCTGCGTGTCTTGGAGACTGGCGAAATTCGACGGCTTGGCGACAACCAAATTGTTAAAGTAGATGTCCGCGTGATTTGCGCGACCCATCGGAACCTAGAACAGATGGTCGAGGAAGGTACATTCCGCGAAGACCTGATGTTCCGCATCAACACTTTCGAAATACTCGTACCCGCGCTACGCGAGC
This sequence comes from Rubripirellula sp., assembly GCA_029245125.1. Taxonomy (GTDB): domain Bacteria; phylum Planctomycetota; class Planctomycetia; order Pirellulales; family Pirellulaceae; genus Rubripirellula. The sequence goes on along the minus strand of JAQWPZ010000213.1, from coordinate 6,010 downwards.
GGGTTGAAGACATCCCCGTCTTGGCCGAGCATCTGTTGCGTCGACATCGCAGTGACGGCGCGAACGACCAGTTGTTCACCGAGGCCGCAATGGAACGACTGAAATCACACAGCTGGCCGGGCAATGTTCGTGAATTGGCCAATGTAGTCGAACATGCTGCAATCCTATGCGAGTCGCTTCCGATTGATAGCGATGACCTGCCTCAGCATTTTGGCAAGCGACAACTTCGAAAGGAGATTCGTGATTCTGAGCCCAAGACGCTGCGGGAGCTCGAAATGATCGCGATCGAAAATTCGCTACAACGCCACGACGGAAACAAACCAGCCGTCGCGGAAGAGCTGGGCGTCAGCTTGAAAACGCTGTACAACAAACTCAATTCTGCTGATGAAAAGAGACGAACAGCATAGTTAAGCTGCTCACAAAACTCGCGCTCACCCTTCGACCCGCTTTGCTAATACGATGGTCATGTCATCGAGCTGCGGGCGTGCCCCGATGAATTCAGTCAGCTCGTTCCGCAACGCCTGCACCATCTCGTCAACGCCGCGATCGCGATTTTTCCGCAGACAGTCCAAAGCTCTCTCGTCGCCGTAATCACCACCGGCTGGAGTCGCAGCTTCCGCGATCCCATCGGTCATGATCACCAACAAATCACCATTCTCCAGTGGCGGTGATTTTGCGATCTCCCAGGTCTCATCCGGTAACACCCCCAGTACCATCCCGGTGGCTGGCAATTCGGTAGCCGTACCGTCGACAGAGAGGTGCCACCCCTGATGGCCTGCCGAGGCATAGCAAAATTGATTCGTCTGTTGGTCCAGATAGCCCAACATCAGTGTCACAAAACGATTGCTTCGATCGCCGCATAGCACGTTATTAGTCAGTGCCAGCAACTTGGCAAGGTTGGATTCCAACAGCACAAAGGAGTGCAAGCAACCACGGGTTTCCGACATCGTCATGGCCGGTCCCAAACCGTGTCCTGCCACGTCGCCGACCGCAATCCCACACACCGACGAACCGCTCTCGCTCATCGGCGTAAGGAAGTCGTAATAATCGCCTGCGGTTTCAATCGCTGGGTACATCGCGCCGGTCACTTCATAGCCATCAATCGACGGTGATTTGTTAGGCAAGAAACTCTGCTGGATGATCCGTGCCGCCTGCAGTTCGGCCTCAGCCCGAAGGCGTTTTTTTCTCTCAATCGCAAATCGAATGGACCACATCAATTGCTGGCTGTTATCGGAGCCTTTGATAATGTAGTCCTGGGCTCCACAACGGACCGCTTCCATCGCCAAGGCCTCGGTATCATCGCTGCTCAGAATCACAATCGGTGCTTCGGGGGCAGACCTGTGAATCGCTTGAAACACATCCATCCCACCACCATCGGGAAGATGCATATCAAGGATCACCAAGTCGATCGCGTTCCGCCTCAGCAACTCGACTCCACCCTGCACGGTATCGACATGATGAACTTCATGAGGCATCGTTAATCCTGAGTTCAACTGCGTCATGATCCACTTCGCGAACGGCAAACTGTCCTCGACTACCAATACCTGCAATGGGTATTCGCCTTTGTTCAATCCATGATCCACGAGTGTTCACCTTGGCCGCGAGGACTTTGAAAGTGACTGATGATCGCGAAATAGCTGCGATTCATCGTACGATTGCTCTTTGCCTCCAAAACTGGGAAAACCAGAGAGGCGGCCGCTAAATTCCATCCATCGGCGTTCAGTGTAAACGGCATGGAGCCCTACTTCGTAGACCTGTTATTTTGGGACAATCCTTGCTGAAAGGAGCCAGCAAGGGCCGCAAATTTCGTACGCTTTGGCAGGCAGTCAGCAAAGGTTGCCGACCGTTTCTCCTTAAACCGTGCATGATTGCTAACTGAGGGTATCGCTTTGTCGCGTGAAGATGACTTTAACCTGCTGCAGGAATATACAAAATCGGAGAGCCTGATTCGCCATATGCTGGCGGTTGAATCAGCCATGCGAGCCTATGCCAATCTATTTGGCGAAGATGAGGAGAAATGGGGGCAAGTCGGACTGCTGCACGACTTTGATTACGAGCGATGGCCCAACCCGCCTGATCATCCGTTGCAGGGGTCAGTCATCCTTGCTGAACGTGGATACCCAGAGGATGTAATTTATGCGATCAAGTCACACGCTGATTATTTGACAGACTGCCCACGTGTTTCCAAGCTGGACAAGACTCTGTACGCGTGCGACGAATTGTGTGGTTTCATTACCGCCTGTGCGATGGTGCGCCCCACGCGACTAACAGGACTGAAGGCGAAGAGTGTTCGAAAGAAATTGAAACAGCTTTCGTTCGCCGCTGCCGTCAACCGTGATGACATCACCCGTGGTGCAGACGATCTAGGTGTCGAACTCAATGAACACATCGATTTCTGTATTCAAGCGATGGAACCAGTTTTGAAGTTTGAAGAGTGAGAATGGGTAAGTGCAGTGGAAGGCTTGAAGAGTGCTCGGTTCAAGAATCAAGCTTTTGCAGCGCCCACTGACACGCTTCTCGAATCAAGGCTTCTTCGTCATGGCACCCTTTTTGTAATGCTGCTCGCGATTGCTGATCACCGGAGTTACCCAGCACGATCGCAGCGTTCCGAAGGATGCCTCGGCGACGGGCGCGCCACAGCGGTGTCTTGCGAAAACGCTCCCGAAAGGTTTCGTCATCTAAGTCAAACAACTCACGCAAGGAAATCCGATCCAATGGCATGGCTGGGCGTTCTGCGAATCGAGAAGGGCGGCGATTCCAGGGGCATACCTGCTGGCACACGTCACAGCCAAACAGCCAATCGCCGATTCCATCCCGTAGTTCGGCTGGAATGCTCTCTCGGTGTTCGATCGTTAGATAACTGATGCAACGACTCGCATCGAGCACCCCCGCTTGCGGAAACGCATTTGTTGGACAGGCGTCCAAACAGGCCGTGCAGGTCCCACAGTGCGAGGAAGAATGTGGAGAATCGATCGGCAATTCCAGATTCGTCAGCACGCATGCCAGGAAGAAATAGCTTCCTTGGTGCTTGTTAATCAACAGCGTATTTTTTCCGCGCCAACCCAAGCCGGCCAACTGAGCGATTTCCCGCTCCATGAGCGGAGCGGTGTCGACCACACCGCGGGCCGACGCCTCCGTCCCACTTTCGCGAATCACACGACAGAGCTTCTTAAGCTTGGGATGAATGATGTCGTGATAATCATCGTGATCCCACACATACCGGGCAATTCGACCTTCCCCAACCTCCAGCAGCGACTCTGTCGCAGCTGCGTAAGGCAAGGTCAGGACAATGATTGAGCGGACTCCCGGCAATACTGAATCGGGGTGGCGATACGCGTCTTGCCGATTGCGAAAGTAATCCATTTCGGCAGCGTAGCCAGCATCAATCCACCGGAGCAAATTCGAATAACCGGCTGACTCAACGGCCGGTGCGACAGCGAATTGCTCAAACCCCAACTCGCGTGCTTGATCCTGCAAAACCTGCCGCAGCGAATCAGGGCTCATCGTCGCATACCTGGTCGGTCAGCGATTCGAGTTTTGCTTTCACGAATCGTATGACGGTAATAGGTTTCTAAGCACAACGCCCCCATCGATGTGGTGTAGACAGTGCCTCCATAACCTCCCCACACCGTGCCAGACGCCCAACTTCCATCGCTGCGTTGGGTCGCCAGTAGTCGCTGCTGGAGCGAAGTATTCCATTGTCGCCAGGCATCGTCCTGCAATTGATGCATTGCGAGTGTCGCATAGTACCAATAGTAATAATTGTCTTGACCGCTGCCTGGCAATCGTTCCAACAAGTAACGCTCAGCTTCCGCAATCTCAGCGGGGTCCACTTGCTCTCCAATCAGCAACCGGGTCGCTAAGGCTTCAGCAGTCATGGTTTGACTGGGTGCTTCGCCAGGACGATAGGTGGCGATTCCTCCGCTTGTTCCCATCCGAACTCGCCGCAAAAACCGCTGCACTCCCTGAACGCTGCGTGTATCAATCTCGATTCCCGCGCGGTGACCTGAATCCAAAACCATCGCTTGCCAGCCAAGCTGGCTGAGATCCCCAGGATCCCCAGCCGCATAGCGCCACCCGCCTGTTGTCGGATGCTGCATTCGTTGCGTGTAGGCGATCGCGCGACGACTGCAAGCAATCGCGTTGGCGTCCTGCGTGATCGCTGCAGCTTCGCACATCGCGAGGGCAGCGATCCCATGACAATAGGTTGCTGCATTTATCGTCGCATCCCCAGCCAGGGAACCGCTGGGCTGTTGCGCTCGAATCAAATACGCCAAGCCACGGTAAACGTTGTCTGCGTAATCGCCACCTTGATGTGTATGCCCTGCGCCCATCAAGGTCAGTAAAGCCAGCCCAGTAATGGCAGTCTCAGCACGAGAACCAGCCCCACCCCGAGTGATCCCCAGCGGTCGTCGCTCGATGCCGCCTCCCGACGCACGAGATCCCCACGATCCATCGGGCCTTTGTGAGTTGGACAAAAATCGTAACGCTGCCTGGACGGCCGCCTCAGTCTGTTCGTTGCCACCTGTTTGCAGCAAAGCCTGCTGCTTGGCATCACCAACACGATTGGCGAAATCATTTTCGACCGCAGCAGGAACCAATGCTGACGCAGCAACGGCCGACACCGCCGATACCGGCTGAGTGACCACCGGTTGATCGGATGAGACGGCTGGTTGGATGATCGTCGGGCTCTCAGTCGGTTGAACTGGAGTCGCATCTGTGGACGAAGATGCCATGAAAGCAGCATCGAGCAGCTCCGATAAGCTCGAATCAATCTCAGCCATCGAATCAGAAAACAACGAATCGAGTCCTTCATCCCAATCGCCAAGCACCTGCTCATCGAATGCAGCGACTTCATCGACCGGCGTCGACTGATCGACTGCCAATTGCTGATCCAATGCCTGACTGCTGTCGGGTTCATTCTCAGTCGCCGCTGTGTTGAGGTCAGCATCGACAGCCGGCTGTTCAAAAATCGGCGGCGGTTCTGACTGAACCGACTCGGTCAAACTAGCAACCGGTAAAGGGGCCACGGTCGGCTGTTCGGACATACCTGCTGCATCAGCGACCAGCAGATCAGGATCGAAGGTGCCAAACTCGACAGTTTCTATACCCGGTGCATCGTCGCTCTCAGAATTCGTGCCGGACGCTCCACCGGGCGGTGGGTCGAGCATTGGCACCAGTACGATCAACGACAAATGCAAACCGAGTGAAAGCGTCAAGCAAACAACAGCCGCCTGACGACCTTCCTTGCTTCTGCGACGGAAGAGCCAAACCGTAACCAGCAGCAGCGCGACTGCCGCCGCTGCAACTAAGTAAACCAATCGATGATCTGCCCAAAAAAAGGCCTCGTCATTCAACGCCGCATCCTTTGCGTTGAGATTCCGATCTGATCGACACCACTGCCACGCACAGCATGCAGAACTTCAACGGTTTGCTGAAGTGAACCACTGGCCTCACCACGCACCACAACTTTCAAAGCCGGGTAATTTTCATGCTGCTCACGCAAAGTTGACGTCAATTGAGTGAGTGAAACAGATTCCCCGTCCAAAGAAATAATACCATCCACGCCAATATCAACCGTCAACTCATCCGGCCCGCGAGTGATCGATTGCATTTCACCTACAGCCGGCACATTGACCTCAATGCGACTCTCGGCTTCACTGAATTTACTGCCCACCATAAAGAAAATGACCAACAGGAATACGACATCGATCATCGGCGTCAAGTTGATCGTTGCATCCTCCGTTTGCTGTCGACGCGATGCCATCTAGTGTTCCTTCTCGGTTTGCCTGGTTTCGGTAGAGACTTAACGATTGGTTGATCGCGGATCCATTGCTTGGAAGCGTTTAATAATCCTGGTCGCTTTCAATGATGCCCGCTGGCAGCTTTACGGCTTGAATCTTGCGTCAGGCTGCCCGACGCTTACGATTCCCTTTTGGCTTTTCCTCTTCAAGACTCTCTGCTGAGATACATTCGATCACTTTTTGGCAGAGCCGATCGATCTCGCCCA
>JAQWPZ010000179.1 GCA_029245125.1 Rubripirellula sp. | reverse complement strand
CTCACCGATCGCCGCTAGCAACACATCCACGTCGTTGGATTCTTGCAATTTCACCAATGCCTGAACCGCTTCATCGCGAAACTGGGGCGACATCCCAACGCGTGACAAAATTGCGGCATACACGGGGACGTATTTTAGCTCCGTCGTCTTTCGTTCCACCATCAGCAATCGCTGATTGTCCAGTCGCTTTAACTGGTAAGCAACGATTCGCGGACTCTTATCCAAAAACACCTTGGGTGCCGAAACCTTGGGGAAAGCGGCTTCTTTCTCGCCATGCGAGTGCTCCTGGGTGAATCCCGGAACCGCGAAAATCCCCATCAAGACTAGACCAACTATCAACCGTTTCATTTGGATCTCAAGAGAAGCAATCGGAGTTTGATTGACCAAGGCCAATCCTGAATCGACCATAAGTTACGTGTTGCATCGCATTCGCGACCACCCGTTCATCGCTCGCCGATCGTGACACGAGGCGAGCAAATCGACCAATGGGGAACACGACCAGCAAAATTGCCGCGCCGCACACTATTGCTCAAGTTGCACACTACTGCTCAAGTCGCCTCATGGTTTCATCGAGCGTGTACTGCAAATAATCATCGATGTCGTCTTCCAGCACACCCAAAGCCAACTCGATGGCTTCGTCACCTTGCAGAAAACTAACTGCACGCACGCCTTCGAGGCGAACCCGCGGATGCTTATCGCTAATCGCAGTCTCGAGCAAGGCCGTCGAATTCCCGACTCGATCCAACCAGAATGACAGCACACGGACGCCGGCTGCCCGAGCGCGGTGGTCTTTGGCGGCCAATATTTGCTGCAGCAAATCCTCATCCACCACATTGTGTGTTTGTCGCATCCACAATGCCTCGAGCAATTGATGCTCGTAGCCCTCATCTGACGCTTCTAATCCCTCGATCCACTGATCCAAAGCCTTCATCACCTGATCGGTGTCGCGGGCAGCCAATTCCCGTCGAGCCCGATAGCGAATCCGATCTTCTGGAACTTTCAGCAGTTCAAGCAACTCAGGGATCGGTTGGCCATCGATCTTGACCGGTTCCAGCAATGGCCGTGTCTTATGGTAGACCCGCCAAATCCGCCCATGACTGTGATCACGGTTCGGTTCTCGCAAATTGTGCTGGAGGTGGCCGATCAGAGCATTGTGCCAATCAACGATGTACAGCGAACCGTCGGGGGCGATCTGCAAATCAACGGGCCGGAAGTTCCCGTCTTCGCACATGATGATGGGATCAACTTCTTTACCGACGAAGCCACTCCCTTCTTCGCGCACCTCGTGATTTAAGACGCCACGATTTCCGATACAGTTGGTGACCAAGAAATTGCCCTGCATTTCCGGTGGAAAATGGCGACTGGAAACAATCGCGCATCCCGCGAGTGGGCGTGTCCGCTTGGGATAAAACGTGGGAAATTTATATTTCGCGTCTCCGCCTGTGGTTTTGGCAATTCGACGGTGCTGGCTTCCCCCTGGATGCTTCAATGGATGGTCGATTCGTCCGGAAATCGGTGCGGCCCAATAACTGTTCCCGGGTGAAGCATCGCCGATAAAATTTTGCCCCCAACGATCGAAACAGTGGCCCCACGGATTGGCAAAAGCAAAGTTGGCGTGAACCCCAAATCGGTGACTTTTGGGATGGTATTGCCAAATCCCAGCTTCGCTCAATCGCGTTAAACCGTAGGGGCTCTCGACTTGCGAGAACTTGAACGTTCCTTCTTGAAAATAGAGATTGCCCCCCGGCCCCCATTCAAAGGCAGCGATCCCATGGTGGGAATCTGCCGAATCAAACCCAAACAAAACCCGCTCTCGAACATCGGCTACGTCATCGCCATCGGTATCTTTCAAGAACAAGATATCGGGCTGCTCGGCAACGTAGGCGCCGCCGTTGCCCAATTCAAAGCCAGTCGGCTGATGTAAACCGCCGGCAAACACCTTGCATTCGTCTGACTTACCGTCCTGATTGTGATCTTCAAAAATCAGTATTTTGTCGTCCAATTTTGTTTTTGGTTTCCAATGCGGATACGACTGCATCGTCGCTACCCAAAGCCGGCCTTGATTGTCGAAATTGAGTGCAACCGGGTTCGCCAACTCGGGAAACTCCTCCTCCGATGCAACCAACTGAATCGCGAAACCGTCATGCAGTTTAAACAGCTTCATCTGTTCTTCGGCCGACAGATAATCGAGTGACCCGAGCTTACCCGACCGGATATTGGGATCGTTCGGGATACCGACGTTTGTCTTGGGGTTGATAAACGACAAAGTATTCGAGTCATCGACCTCGTCTGAAACCTGCTCTCCTTGGGCCAATGCCCAGATTCGTTTGTCTCGATTGACGGTCATCTCATCCAACACCCGTCGTTCCCGCTCCATCACGTCGGTGTTGTTGTAGGTTCCATCGCTACCAGCTTTGCCGCGGGTACCGTAGATGGAATAACCGTTGACCGCGCGGTAACGATGCCACCAGTGAAAACTCTTGTCATCCACTTCGGCTTTCATCTGTGGATTGATCTCAGTTGGCCCACCGGCCCCAAACATTGCTTCGCTAAAAAGCGGCGCAAACTTGCGGTAACCGATGTCGTTCAAGTGAGCGCCGTTGTACGTCAGTTGCTCTTTCGATTCCTCGAACAGTTGCTTGGACGGTGCGAACACATCCACGAAGCTCGCTCCGGTCGTATCGGCCACCTTTGCTAACGCCGTGGTGTACATCGCCAAATCGGCGTTCTGCTGCGAACCGTCAGGAACATTCGGGTCATTGGTGTTTTCGAATGCGATTGGCGATACCAAGACGACACGGGGATTACCCATTCCAAAGTCTTTGGCTTGCGTCTCTTTCACCAGACGAGTGACTTGGTCGGTAAATTTCTTCAAGCCTTTTTTCCCGGCAAACGATTCGTTGAAGCCAAAGAAATACATCACCACCGATGCTTGACTGTGCGTTAGGTGCTGGTCCGGATCGCCAAAATTTTCCGACCGAATTCGCTCGAAGGGTTCATCACCTGGGAATCCCAAGTTACGTACCGTCAGTTCCAGTTCAGGAAAGCGTTGATGAAGCAGGGTTTCCCAATAATTGTGGTGCTGCATTCGTTCTGCCAAGGCATTGCCGACCAAACAAATACGATCTCCCTTTTTCAGCTCCAATGGAGCAGCGGCAGAAGCAAGCGAAATGGTGGCAAGAAGAACAAACGCTAGCGAACAGAAAGTGCGACTCATGGATTTCTTCGAACAATCAGGAGGGACAAGCCAAGCAGAAATTGGTGGGAACTGAGACCTGGGGCCTCAGGACATCCATTCTACCAGCGCGATCGAGGACCTGAAGGGTTGAATCAGGAGTTGCCGCACAATGAATTGACTACGCCGCAATCTTCACATTCCCGGACTTTTGGACTGCCCAACCCGACAGACAGGTCAAAACAATGCCTCGTGACACCTGTCATCACGCGAACAAGTCACTGCTGACAATGAACAGCCAAACCCCACACTGCAGAGTATTTTGAGAGTTGTCGAATTCGTTTGAAATAGGCGAGTTGCGCTTTCGACGCGATGACATCAGGATTCAAATGTCTTTCGCAGGAAGAGCGTGTTCACATCAGGATGGGTAGGATCGCCGGTGAAGCCATATTTTGCGTAAGCGCGACGCGCGGACGGATTGTCTTCATAAACTTCGAGCGTTAGCCGACAGCAGTTTGCCTCTCTGGCAATCATTTCGACCTTCGCCAACATTTCAGCAACCACACCGCGGCCACGATGCGAATCGGTCACGATCACATCGTGAATATTGACCAACTTTTTCTGCATGAATGTCGAGAAACCAAACAAACAATTCACCAGACCAACCGCGTGCTGCGGATCCACGTCCGTAAACGCCAACACACTGAAGGCCGTTGGAAATTCATGCAATTGATCGGGGATGGATCGCACATCCGGACGATCGTCCCCGAGTTCAAATTTCGCGTACTCGTCCATTAGGCGAATAAAGTTTTCCCGATGCAGATCATCTTGATAATCGACACGATGAACAGAAATTCCCATGAAGAAACACCTACAAAAGTGGGCTGAACAATCTCGCAACAGCAGTGCCAACACGGGCGAGCCATGGGCGAATGGGTGTGCCGGGTGCGTTACTGTGGGTGGCTGTTACAAAGTCACTTTGCAGCATCTCCGCAACGTTCTTGATGAGCGTCGGATCATCGGACGCCAACATTAATTCGAAATTCAGATAGAGCGAACGGTTGTCCAAATTGGTCGATCCAATCAGGACGAGGTCATCGTCAATCAAGACACATTTCTGATGCATGAATCCATCACTGTACCGATAAACAGGTATCCCAGCTTCCGCAAGAATTTCTTCGTAATAAAACCCTGCCAGATAGACACCCCAATGATCCGCCTCCGACGGAATCAACAGCCGAACATCCACCCCTCGCGCCTTCGCCATATGCAGGGCAACTTGGGATGGCTCATCCGGCACTAAATAGGGAGTGCTGATCCAGATTCGTTTTCGGGCTGCCGCCGCCGCCGCGACATACATCATGGTGGCCCGCGGTCGGAGATCAGCCGGGCCTGTACTGCAAATCGCCACCTGCCCAACCGGATCACAGCGATCGCTTGAACCAGAAAGTGGCTGCTCCCCTTCACCTTGCTGATCCGTCATGAGCAGCTGGTTTGATTCGTAGCCGCCATCAGCTTCGTTATTCCAGTCAGCTTCGTTATTCCAGTCAGCTTCGGGCAGGTCTTGCCGCGCGGCCCAATAGTAATCACCGGCGAACACGGCCTGAACCTTCCGAGCGCCGGGCCCTTTCATCGACACGCCAGTGTCCCGCCACCTCGGCAATCCTCCAGCCGTGCCAAGGTACTCATTACCGACATTCAATCCGCCCAAGATGGCTTCGCGACCGTCCACCACAATCAACTTACGGTGGTTTCGGAAATTGATTTGAAACCGATTCACCCAGCCTTGTCGAGTATCAAAGGCCCGCACATCGACGCCCCCACACCGCAATCGTTCGAGGTAGGCACTCGACAATTGAAGGCAACCGACTTCGTCATACAGCAATCGAACCTGAACGCCGTCGCTGGCACGTCGAATCAGCGCATCGGCAAAACGATTGCCCAACTCGTCATCGCGAATAATAAAAAACGAGAGATACAGATACTGTTCGGCCGACTCGATCGCCTTGAACACCGCATCGAAGAAGGCCTCGCCATCGACGAGGAGATGAAATTCGTTCCCGCTTCCCACGGGCGTATCCAAGATATCGGCGACGTATTCCAAAGCGGTTCGTCGCTGCGCG
>JAQWPZ010000172.1 GCA_029245125.1 Rubripirellula sp. | reverse complement strand
ATAAGTTGTTCCACCCAGCTCCAAGATTTCTGTCAAAGGATCGCGGACTGCCCGGTGATCTCCTTTGATACCGAATTTGTCTCGGAGGATACCTATCGCCCGAAACTGTGTTTGATCCAAGTCGCTGCGGGCGATCATTTGGCGATCATCGACCCGGTTAGTATCGAGCAGACAGAGCCGTTTTGGGAGTTGCTGGTTGAGCCAGGGCGGACTGTGATCGCCCATGCGGCTCGAGAGGAAATTCGGTTCTGTTACCGATTCACTGGCAAGCCGATCGCAGGATTGTTTGACACCCAGTTGGCTGCCGGTTTTGTTGGGATGGAATATCCTGCATCCCTGGCAACGCTGGTTCAGCGATTGTGCAACAAGTCGCTGCCGAAAGGGGAAACTCGCACAAATTGGTTGAGGCGGCCGCTGTCGGAGGATCAAATCAACTACGCCATCAACGATGTGACTGATCTGCATGATATGCAGGAACAATTATCGACGATGGTTCGTGATCTTGATCGTGCATCATGGTTGGAGGAAGAGACCGAGATTTTCCAACAGAAGGTCATGGATGCCGAGACACGTGAGAATTGGCGGCGAGTCAGTGGATCGTCCGGGCTAAACGCTAGGCAATCAGAAACGGTTCGCCAGCTTTGGTTGTGGCGAGAAAATCGAGCGAAGGAAATTGATCGTTTGGCCCGCCGAGTCTTGCGGGATGACCTACTCGTCGAATTGGCGAAACGTGGCTCCACTGATGAACGCAAAATCAAAGGGATCCGCGGCATGGAGCGTCGCGGTTTCAGCGATCACTATGCCGACATCGGTGCGGCGATCCAACGTGCGCTCGATACACCCGAGAGTGACCTGCCGAAACGGCCCCGCGGGTCTCGCAAGGTTGTTTCGCCGATGTTAAGTCAGTTTTGTTCGACGGCCTTTGCGTGCATCAGTCGACAACAGAAACTGGCACCGCCGATTGTGGGCAATGCGGATGATGTGCGTGAACTGCTCGGCTACAAATTGGATCGTCAGCAGCATGATCCGAAACCAGCCCTGTTAAAGGGTTGGCGGGGTGAGATTGTTGGCAAAACTTTCGATCGCTTACTCGCAGGTGAATTGGCGATCGGCATCGCGGATGTCAAAGACAGGCAACCGCTACATTTCATCGAACCCTGAGCGGTGGTCTCTGCTGATCCGTTCTTCGTTTCTTTGACGTCAATGTTCGCTCGTCCTTGTGGGTGTAGTGAGTCTCCTTGAGTGACGAGCCCGTTTGGATGACGAGCTCCTTTCATTGAAGACACTCTTTTCAACGGCGTCTTGCTAGTAATGGAGCAGCCATGAAAAACCTCGGCAGGGATTGATGAAATCCATACCGAGGTGATGTAGTTTGCTTGCAACCCCGCAGCGATTTGGCTGTCAGGGCTAACGGTGGCCGAGGCGATTAGCGGTTTGAACCCTCATTGCTGTGACGGCTGACGCGATCGCTGGTGGGACTCATGTAGTGAGTCGCTTCCTCGGCGACCAGCACTGTGTCACCTGCTCGGACTTCGGTGCGGAACCGATGATGTCCAGCCGTTTCTGCCTTCGCGATGACGCGAATGCGAACCTCTTGTCCAGCACCGATTCGAGGAATCGTATCGAAGAGCACTTGACCGGTGACGACTTCACCGTTCTGTCCTTCGATCCGCAACGGCTCGATCCCGTGGCTGAACTGGGCGATCGTTTTCACATCAGTCGCTTCCTTACTGCCACGGTTTCGAATCACGATCTCATAGGTGACATCGCTGCCGATTGGGGCAGGTGCTGGTGGATCGCTGACGGTCAGCACCAAGTCGGCGATCGATTCCACGCGTGTGGCGATGGAAACATTGGCGTTGCCGGCTGCCGTCCCGCTGCAATCAAACGCGAACAGGTGTTCGCCGGTTGATGTCATCGCACATCGAAACTGATAGTCTCGTTGGGCACCTGGTGGCAGTGACGCGATTTCCCACTTCAAAATGTTGTTCTGCAGGGAGGCTGGTTCCATCCCATCGATGTATTTCACCCCAGGTGGCAGACGCAATGAAGCGAGGATTTTTTCGCTCGCAGCCGCCCCAGTGTTACTCACCTGCAAACTGTACATTGCATTGGTGTTTTGGTATTTCAATTCTGGTCCACTGAAGATCGCCTCCAGTTTTGCCGCCGCCACTCTGATCGCTTTGATCGATTCGGTTCGCAGGTCAAGATCCGCCGAAGCGAGACCGTGAATCTGTAAGTCACCGAGGTCTTGTGCGGTCAACTCGACATCGAATTGAGCTTCCTTGCCTGGTGGGATATCGCCAATCCGTTGGGACTGAGGGGTAGCTGAGTTCGGGGATAGAGTGAACACAACGTTGGCTGCGGTTCCATCACCCGGATTCAGGACCCGGACTTTGTAGGTTTGTGAATTTCCGAAGACGACTTCGTCTGGTCCTTCGATTGTCAACTTGAGTTTTGGTTCTTGAACCTTAACTTGGGTAACGCTCTTTTGCGGTAACAACGTCCAATCAACATCCAGGTTGAATGTGCCACTTTGGGATGCGGTGAACCGTACGAACATTTGCTCGGAAGATCCGGCGGCCAAGTGATCGATTCGCCAAACAAGTCGTTCAGTCGATCCTTGGGTTTCGTTCTCAATATTTCCGCGTGATGCGTTGCGGGAACGTAGTTCGGCCCATTGAGGCACCGTGGCTTGTACTAGCACTCCTGTTGCATCGATCGATCCGCGATTTTCAACCCGGATTTCGTACTGACCTGACTGTCGCAACATCATCGTGGAAGGACCATTCGTGACGACGCGAATACCGGGTAACTCCGATGTGGAACCTGCTGATCTGTTTGGTGCTGTTTGCACCTTCGTTGCAGTACGTCCGTCGTAATCGGTTCGCGAAAAGTTGTCTGCGACTCTGGGCGAGCTCGCAGGCTGTGCTTGAACCGGTGCCTGAATTGCAGGTTGGTTGGCCAACGTTGCAGCGGTCGAACCCGATGACGCCGGTATAGCAGGAAGTTGTTCCGCTCGATTGGTTGATGCTGGGTCTGCTGATGCAACCGGCAACCCGAAGGTGGTCATCCTGCCTTGCAAGCCAGGGTTGGGTGCCGGCGTCGGGACGGTGTAAGCACCGACCGATGGTTGGTTAGATGGTTGTACCGACTCACGCCGATAGGAAGCGACTTCGCCGTTCGGGACGACACCCGAACCAACTGGCGAGGCTGTTGGTTTAAATTCCGGCTGGGTCGCTTGGAAAGCGGAAGCTGGCGGACCCGAGCGATGAGATGCGGAGATCGAAGGCACTGCCGATGGAATCGAGACCGCTGGTGCTGGAATCGAGGGCACTGGCGATGGAATCGAGGGCACTGATGCTGGAATCGAGGGCACTGATGCTGGGGGAGTGGATGCGGCGTAAGGCTGCAGTGGTATCCCAGCGTTTGAAGATGCGATTTCTGGAGATGCAGCGGCAGGGATCGCAGGTCCGGTTGTCGCGACGGTCGGAGTCGGTGCCGAAGCCGGTGTTGCTAATGCTGGCTCCGGTGAGGCAGGTGTTGCGGGCGGTGCGTTAACCGCGGCGACGCCTGAGTTGGCTTGTGGAGCTTTGCTTGGCGATGCCACTGCTTCCGTTGCCGATCGGGTTGGGCTTTTCGGTTTGTTGGCTGGTTTCGTCTCGCGGCGGCTCGATTGCGAACTGTTGGCAACCTGCTTGCGCTGAACTCGAGGAACCAGTGCAGGTTCTGTAGACTCCTTTGACCCGGTTTTCGACGCTGCAGCGATCTCGGTCGAATCGAGTGGCTGAAGTTCTCGCCGACCTGATCGGCGGCTGCTGGATTGGCTGGACAGCGTTGGGGCCGGTGTAGGCGTCGGCGTGGTTACCACCCTCGGGACAGGTGCAGGCAGCGGTTCAACATCAGCAGGTGGTGTCGGCACGGCCAAGGGGCCTGCCGGCGTGGGTGCCTGCGAGAGGTAATTGTTCGGGCGGCGAGAGGATGCGGTCTGCGCTGGGATCGTTCGGTTCGATCCACCTCGGATAATCCGTGTTGAGTTGCTGTTGAGTGTTGTAGCAGGATCCCGAATCGGCTCGCTCCCTGTGGTCGTTTTCGAGACGTCGACGCGATGATAGGGGATGCCTTCCCAGTCGGGTTTCTGCGGGTCGTTTGGGCGGTTGGTACGCGTCGAAGCTGTGCGTGCTTTGGGCGTCCCAGAGCTTGGTTGGCTTTCGTTGTGCGAATGATGGCTGGGCTGCCGATTGCGATTCGTCGACGCTGTGTTTTTCGTCGGCTTTTTCGATTGGCCGTCGAACAGCGTATTGAGCAAACCCTTGGTGCGTTGCTTGGGCATGTTCTCGTGACGGTGGTCTCGACTGCCCTCACTGCGGTTTCCCGAGAGGACTTGAAGCAGTCCGGGCCGCGTCTTGGTAGTGCTGACTTGCTTTTCGACGACTTGCTGGATCGCACTCGATTCATCGGTTTCCAAGGCAATTGCCTGGTTGACCTCCGGCGTCTCTCCGGTGGTGAGCGTTGTCATTGCAAACGCGGTGGGAATCGCGATCAGAGTTGCGACGACGAGAAAACTTCGATTGACGCGGTCCATGCGTATATCTCGCGTGGTAGGCGGAAAGGTGTTGTATCATCGGATGGGATCGGTCGATCGGCTTGGGAGTGTTGAATAAAATGTGACGATTATTCCAATTCCAGCGATCAATGAGATTTGCATGACACGTCACGGATTGTCTGGGTGCCGCGTCTGTGGTTTCACTGAGCGTTAGATTTGTGCAGAATCTGTGACCGCAGGCATGGTTTGGACCGGTCCGAATTGGCATCGTCCGAACCCATTTCTGCTGCCATTTCTGCTGCCATTTGATGTTTGCTGTCCGTTTTGGGTTATCGAGGAGCCGCTGACCATGAGCCGCCGTGAAAAGATTGAAGCGATGTTGGCGGAAGACCCTGATGACACATTTCTGCGTTATTCCTTGGCGATGGAGTTGCGGAGTGAGGGGAAAACGCAAGAGAGCCTTTTGTTGTTGGATGCTTTGATGGCTGACACGCCGCCCTGTGTCTCCGCTTTTTTTATGGCGGCACAGCAACTGGTGGATCTCGACGAGGTGGATTTAGCACGGGAGCGGTTGCGAGTCGGGATCGATCAGGCGCGGGCCCAAGGTGACTCTCATGCCGCGGCTGAAATGAGTGACTATTTAGCCTCACTGGGAAGTTCCGACCTTTGAGGCGACTTTGGCACCGAGCGTGAAACGATCGATGCTGTGAAACTGACCTGTTTCCAACGAGAGTAATTTTTTTGGCGACGATTCAAACGACTGCCATTGTGTTGCGAACCGTTGAGTTCAGCGAAACGAGCTTGATCGTGACGCTGTTAACCCGGGATTTGGGGCGGGTGTCGGCGCTGGCGAAGGGCGCTCGGCGGCTGAAGGGACCATTCGAAGGCTCGCTTGACCTGCTGGCCGTTTGTCGTGTAGTCGTGCTACAGAAGAACGCCGACGTGCTGGATCTGCTGACTGAAGCCAAGTTGCATCGCAGGTTCCGTGGCGGTGAGCGTTCGTTAGATCGACTGTACGCCGGTTATCACGTCGCCGAAATGCTGCGGCTGTTGACCGATGACCAAGACCCACATCCCGACCTCTACGACTTGACCATTCAAACCCTGGAACAGATTGACGGTACGGGGGATCCTGCCTCCGCGGTGTTGTACTTTGACGCACAACTGTTGCGGCGGCTGGGGCATGCGCCGGGGACCGATCAGTGTACTGATTGCGGCAGCCGCGTCAGTGACGGGCCGCGAATCGCGTTTTCGCTCTTGGCTGGCGGGATCGTTTGCCAGGCTTGCCGGTCGCGACAACGGCAGCTGTTGTCAGTGCGGGCCGAAGTGATCGAAGAGATCCGGCGTCTGAAGTCTGACCAAAGTTCGCTGCCAGTCGAGGTGCCAAGCGGGCTTTATGGGGAGCTTCGTGCGGTCATGAACCGATACATACAAACAATTGTTGGAAGTATGCCTCGCATGCAGCCTTTTTTGCCAGCCTCGACAAGGACGGAATCCAACGCATGATGCAACTCACTCCAAGGATGGATTGGACGACCATGAACTCGGATGCTAAAGCCCACGGCAAGACCGCTGGGCTGCTTGCGGTCGGCTTACTCGCCTGTATTGGTTGCCGGTCGTTTACCAGTACGAATCCTCAAGATTTGGTTTCCAGCCCGCCGACTGGTGTCAGCCCCTCCTCAGGCGCTGAGAACCCTGTTGTGCAAGCTTCGGCGGAGAGCCCACCGGAGACGGTCGCGGAGTCTGCCAAAAAAACCAGTTCACAAATCGTGAATTTTGTCAGCGGGCGGGAGCAAGAGAATGTGACGCGAGGTCGCGAGCTCTATCAAGAAGCCGATAGTATCTTTCGTAAGTCGCAATCGCAGTCGAGGGAGGATGCCGTCGGCGGGTACAGGCAAGCGGCCAAGCTGTTTGGTCGTGCTGCTGAGGCGGCCCCGAAGACAGCCCTCGAACAAGATTCTCTGTTTATGCAAGGCGAGAGCTTGTTCTTTGCCGATCGGTTCACAGAGGCCACCGAGGTTTATGAGACACTTCAGAAGCGGTTTCCACGAAATCGACATATCGACAAAGTTGCTGGACGCTTGTTTTCAATCAGTCGTTATTGGATCCAAACCGCCGAAGCGAACAAAGATAGTTGGGTCCCCATTAACCTAACGGACCCCAAACGACCTCGGTTGGACGTCGATGGGCACGCTCTACGTGTGCTCGACCAAATTCGCTATGACGACCCGACGGGGCGATTAGCCGATGATGCGACAATGGCGGCGGCGGCGGAGTACATTCGGCAGCAAGACTTTGAACAAGCCGATGACTTTTTGACCGATCTGAGAGAAACGTTTAGCGACAGTGAGCATCTGTTCCTTGCGCACATGCTCGGCATTCGCTGCAAGCTCGAGACTTATGCCGGACCGGCTTACAGCGGTTTGGTTTTGGAGGAAGCTGAAGCTCTGGTCAAACAGACGCGGCAGCGGTTCCCCGACAAAATGAACGAGCGAGACTATGGTGAACGAGTCGCCAGAGCGGCTGCGGAGATCGCCTTCAAGCGTGCGGAACGCTTGGCGTACCGGGCAAGTTTTCGAGAGAAAAAGAAAGAGTTTGGGGCCGCGAGGTTTTATTACCAGCAGCTACTGGAGCAGTTCCCCGATACCCCGCAAGCCGAGATCGCTCGCGATCGGATGGGGGAAATCGCCCAACTGCCCGCTGTCCCCAAGCAACGCTTGAGTTGGCTGACGACAATCTTTGCTGATCGGGATGTTGCCTCGCCGTTGCAGCCGACCAACCCGAATGACTCTTCTCAGACCTTGCTTCGATGATTCGACGAAAACCTCAGTCGTATCTCTCTTGGTTTGGCAACCCGCTCATTGCGCTGGTTGCTGTGGTTGTCATCATGCCTGGATGCGCGGCGTACCAATTCGGCAGTGCCAGCATGTTCCGTGCTGGGATCCGAACGGTACATGTTCCTGTCGTTCGTAACGACACTTTTCGACATGACCTGGGGATTCGATTGACCGAGGCATTGGTCAAAGAAATCGAACGCCGGACTCCCTACAAGGTGACCGGTGATCCGAACGCCGATAGCGTTTTGACTTGTCGCGTTGTGAATGAAGCCAAACGGGTTTTGACAGAAACCGAGACAGATGATCCCCGTGCACTCGATGCGGTGATTGCTGTGGAGGCAACCTGGGCTGGTCGTTCAGGTCAATTGCTAATGCAAAATAGTGTCGTTCCCAACGGCTCGCTGGCCATTACCTTCGGCCAAGACGCCCGGTTTGTTCCCGAAGCAGGCCAATCGATTGATAGCGCGACTCAGGCTGCAATCGAAGATCTGGCCGAGCGAATTGTCAGTCAGATGGAATGCCGCTGGTGAGTCACCCGCACGATAATGAACCAGATTCAGCACCCGAGGGCCTGAATCAAACCCCCGTAGATCTTGGGGCCCCGGCAGATCTTGATGCCCCGGCAGAGTATTGGGACCTCGGTCGCCGAAGGTTGACGTTGCGTCCGCGGCCGCACGTTATGGGGATCCTGAATGTCACGCCAGATAGTTTTTCAGACGGTGGTAAGCATTATTCGCCGATGGCCGCTGTCGAAGCGGCCCTGCAGATGGAACGAGATGGCGCTGACCTGATTGACATCGGTGGTGAGAGCACTCGCCCCTACAGTGACCCGGTTGGGGTTACTGAAGAGCTTGAGCGCGTGATGCCCGTCATCGAACAATTAGCGGGGAAACTGTCGATACCCATCAGCATCGACACCAGCAAGGCTGCGGTGGCTGCCGCAGCGGTCACCGCTGGTGCGGAGATTATCAACGATGTGACCGGTATGGAGGGTGATCCCAAAATGGTGTCAGTCGCCCGTGAGGGTGATGTGGGGGTCTGCTTGATGCACATGCGGGGAACACCCCAGTCGATGCAGGATAACCCTGCTTACGAAGATGTCGTCGCCGATATTCGCAACTACTTACTTCGCCGTCGCAATGTTTGCATAGCCGCTGGTATCCCTGCCTCACGTATTTGCCTTGACCCCGGTATCGGTTTTGGGAAAACACATGAACACAATCTGAGACTGCTTCGAGAGATTCGGCAATTTACGGACTTAGGATCTCCATTGCTGGTGGGGCATTCCCGGAAGGGTATGATCGGCCAACTGTTGGGTGACAAGACTCGTGATCGGATGGCGGGAACACTTGGTATCTCCCTGGCGATGGCGGCCGCGGGCGTTCACGTGCTGCGAGTTCATGATGTTCAAGTGACGGTTGATGCTTTGCGGTTGTTCGAAGCTTCTGGGGGCATTTGAACATCGGTTGCAGTAATGAAGCAGCGAGTTTGTAGGCAAAGCCAGTAAGTCGCCAGCACGTTGCGTCTAATGACCTAATCAGGCTGCTTTCGTTGCTGGTCTTCAAATCCCGATCAAGACATTCGGCTTCAAGCAGAGTGCTAGCAGAGCGGTCAGATTGGAGCTTGCCTAAAAGAAATTGGGACCAGACGCGGACGCCATCAGCGATTCTCAGCGGACTAGGTGCTTGTTCAGCCCGTCTGGATCCGTTGCAGGGCTGCAGCTTCGCAGCATCAGCATCAACGCAGAGTGAGACGCAGCTAATTCCCCTGCCACCAACGTGCTTCGGTGACCCACGTTTTGAACCAAATCAGAACGTGATCGACCAACGCCGGCATTTAGGTCGGAGAAGGCTTGCTGTTCTGCCGCCGAATGGTCGCTGTGCTCGATCGGAATGGAGACTGTCTGGGCAGACCGAGAGCGTGGATTCACGGATCGGTCGCGGACCGCGTGTTACGCGGTGGCAGCATTCCGAGGGAGTATCAGTGGCAGGCTGCCGAAGACGTCGTCTTCACGCCCGTCTGATTCGCATTGCTGCCACTGCTGTTTTGTTGTGTCTGACTTCCCGCGGGGACTCGGATTTCCGGCCCTAGCACGATGGTTTGCTTGACACCGTGGACAGATTCGATTGTGAATGTTGTCGTATTCATCGCTTTACCTGATCAAAAAAAAGCGAACAGCGGACTCGAGAAGAGGTATCTCGACCATCGGTCTAATTCGCTCTTCGCGGGATAATAAAACGATCTCTTCGTGGGGAACAATGTCAGTATCGATCCGTTTGCAACGAATTTGGCGATCTTAATCCGATTTTCCCCAGCTCACCATCAACTCGGTAACACGTCGAGTTACGCTGCATGATCTAAACTGACGGCGACACTGCCTGGTCAGTTCCGAATCGAGCTGGTCAGTCCCAAGTCGAGCTGCCCAGTTTTAAGTCGATTTTCTTGACCACAATCCGAGTTGATGATCCATGGTATCGTCCGTTTTTCGCGTTTCTCTGTGTTCTTTTCTGGTCACTTTTGTCAGTTCTGTGATTCTTCCAGTGCATGCGGATGACGCACGCACGTTTTACGAACCAGTTGAGCGTCAGATTGAAGGTTGGACCGTCGTCTTGGATCCGGAACTCTTGAGTGAGGAGCATCAACAGGAGG
>JAQWPZ010000171.1 GCA_029245125.1 Rubripirellula sp. | reverse complement strand
GCCGACGTTACCGACGATCAAATCCAGATCGTGATCGTTGTCCATGTCTTGGACGGTCAATGAGTAGGACCGACCTGTTTCTAGTCCAAACTTCACTGCTTCGAAGCCACCCTTACCATCGGCCAGGTAGACACGATTCGGTTGACCGATATTGGCAGTGGCAATGTCGGGTAATGAATCTCCATTCAGATCGGTGACGGCGACCGAGCGTGTTTGTTCACGTTTGGTACCGAATGGAATCGACGTATCAAAATTTAGCTTGCCGTCATTGATCAGAATCGCGTTCTGTTGGTCGTCGCGGTTCGCCAGGATGAGATCAAGGTGCCCATCGCCGTTCCAATCAGCAACTGCGACGTCGATCGTGGAATCTTGCTCCGTTCCAAAAGGGCGATTCGTTGTGAAATTGCCTTTGCCGTCATTCAGGTAAATTTGATTCTGTCGGCGACGACAAGTCGCGAGAATGTCGATATCCCCATCTTGATCGATATCTGCGACTTCCAAGCTGCGGACGCTCGATTCTGTACCGAACACCGGGCCGGCGACGAAATTGCCCGTCCCGTCGTTGAAGAATACACGATTGGGGGCCATGTCATTGCCGACGGCGATGTCGAGATCGCCGTCGCCATCCAGGTCGGCTGGTTCTGCTGCGTAACTTGTGCAGCGATCCGAACCCAATGTACGCTGAACGCTAAAAAGTGCTCGTCCTTGGTTCATGAACAGATAATTTTGACCAGGCCAGTGGCGTCCATTTGCCACTGCGATGTCGCTGGTGTTGTTGCCATCGAAATCTGCGACGCGCACGGATGCCGACAAACCGGTTTCACCACCGAGTTGTAACCTTGAACTACTTACAAATCGCCTTTCTTCACTCAGTGCGATGCTCGAAAACATGAGCGTGATGATGATTGCGGCTTGATATTTGAGCATGATTATTTCAGTGAGTTTCAAATGAGCTTTGCTGGCTGTTGGCCGGCGGCAGCGATCGGGAAAGCTGGGATCTCGGTGAAAACAGTCGCCTGCTTTGCTCTCAGGGATTTTTGCTTAGGGCAGTTTCTTCAATACGTACCAAGATGTTTGCCAACCAACAGGATTTCGTTCGCTGAAACGACCTGCTTCAATAAACAAATAATTCTCATCAGCAATTGTTTTGGGTTTAATTTTTAAAGCTTCGTAGCGTGTGAGATCCATCAAGATTGTGTTGGACCATAAGCGGGTGACATCGTCAGTTTCGCCGTTGTCACGGAAAGTAATCTGCGCGAAATTTGCGTTCCGCGGATTCAACCGTTCTTCGGGGGTGAACTCGGCGATCGTTTTGACGGTGCCGAGTGTTTTCCAGCTTCCAAGAAGTTGGGGATTCGGCACAAACTTACCGTCGTAGATGAATTTGACCGCAGCCGCTTTCCGTTCACGATCCTCGGGATCTTGAGCATCCTGCCAGTCGGACGACAACATTGCAACGACAGTGGCAGATTTGCGAAGTAGGTCGTCACCCATTGGAGGGAGTTTTTGCTCTTCGAGATGCAGGCTGACTTTGCCCTGCGGCACCGGGGAACTCGGTTTGACTTTGTATTTGTCGTTGTATCGGAGAAACGTTTTCACAGCGATGGTGCATTCTCCTTGCTTCAAATCTTCGCGAAATTCCTGGGTGATGTACGCGCCTTTGGGCAGTCCCCCTGATCCTCGGCCATTGCAGGTAACGGATTCAATCAACGGTTTCCCATTGATGTAGATAATGTGTCCTCCACCCGAACCGACATGGTTTCCATCGTTGATGCTGATGCGGTAGCGATGGCCACTGCGTAGGGGGGGGATTTTAAAGGTGCCCCGCATCAGCAGAACTTCGTGTTCCCAAAGCGAATTGACGGTTGTCCCGCCGTAACAGTTCGGACCGGTGCAACTGGCACTGCACTTGTGGATCGGCTGTTTTGGTAATTCACCTTTGTAATTGCCAAACGGACTCTTGGCATTTTTCCAGCCAGCCTTTTTCGGATCAAATTCGGGCATGAACCAATGCTCCATTCCCTTTGGCAAAGTTACCTCGCGGTATCGCGTGATAAGTTGATCCCAGGGAACCTGTTCAGCAGGGATCGGGTCAAAGCTGTGATAGGACCAATTGGCGTTCCGCAAGTCGGCAAACATTTGCCAGTCGTATCCTTCGTATCCCGCTCGCGAGTAGAGTGCGGCTAAGCCGTTCAAAGGGTCTCTTGTGCCACCCGGTTTTTCGGATTGAATCTTGGCGTCAGCGAATTCTCGCAAGCGAACTCGATTGCGTCCGATGAATTCTGGAATAAGCTCTTCGGTGATGATTGGCTTGATGGCGCGTTTTAGCTTGGGTCCAAATTGAGACGCATCGGCGTTGAGGAAGAATTCTTTGTATGGAAGGATCTCCTGCGGTTGGCGTTCTCGAGCGATGTCGTATAAGAGGTCGAGTCCACCAGGGACATCGGCTAACGATGCAGCGATGAATTCAAGGTGGGAATCGTAAGTGCTGGAAATGTCTTGGCCGCCGGGGGCCGTTTTGACACCTGCGTATTCCGAGTACGTCTCAGTCAAAGTTTTCCCCGCTAATTCATGAACGTCTGGGCTACCCTGCTTGATCTGCTCTCGGATGCTGCCCATCAATCCCAGAGTGAGTGCAGAACGCTGGTTTGTTCGAACGAGTTCG
This sequence comes from Rubripirellula sp., assembly GCA_029245125.1. Classification (GTDB taxonomy): domain Bacteria; phylum Planctomycetota; class Planctomycetia; order Pirellulales; family Pirellulaceae; genus Rubripirellula. Next base: position 11,462 of record JAQWPZ010000171.1, on the reverse strand, counting down.
CCGATGGGCGGCAAGACTTTCTGGTAACACCTTTCGTCAGCGACGACCGGAGTTAGCGCGGTGAGTGCCGCGTTTTGAAGCCACCAGTCTTCATGGTTCAAATACGGCAACAATTGGTCGACGTAGGGCACAACCCAATCCGGTGTCGCGCTGCCGATGACGTGCAATGCGGCGTCTTTGACCCACCACGATTCGGTTTCGCTGGTGACAGCTTGGATCGCCGCGTCGAAGACATCTTGGGTAAGAATCTCGGTCCGTTTTTCTCGACGCAACGTTTCGCTGATCGCCGCGAACATAGCGCGTCGTACGCGAGCGTCATTCGAAGCTAGGAATTCCAGCATCAGTGTTGTGCGAATTTTGCCACCGGGTGATCTCCAGCCGATGTAGCCGCTGTTGATTCCAAGGACCTTGTTGGCGGCAACAAAGCGGAGATTGTGATCTTGATGATGGATGTAGCGGCGCAACAGATCATCACTTACTTCGCCTGATTCATGCAGCCGGATTAAAACGGGTTTACTGGCATCTTCAGCCAGCGTTTCACCACTGAGGTCTTGTTGTGTTCCATCGGAGTAGGGAACGGGATTCAACGAAACAAAGGCATTATCAACTTCCGTGCCCCAAGGTTGTCGAGGGAGTTGGTATCGCTGGGAGTATTTCGTTGGTGGGGCTCCGCTGATTCGTAACGTTTTGCGGGGGATCGTGTAGGTTAGGGCATAGGCAGTACCCCAGGCTCCGTTCCATTTTGGCCCATCGTACCCTGCACCACCGAGGATACCGAACGATCCGTCCCACCGGCGTGACAAGTCATAATGCCATTGTCGGTTATCCATGAATTCGCGGTATTGTTTCGGGCGTTTCTCATGCATTAATCCCATCGCTGGACTGCGCCAAGATTCGCCAATGCCTCCACCGGTATGCCCGTGCAGCATAAAACTCGTGGTGTAAAAACTTGTCATCGCGCACGTGTCCCGCGCGGCCGCGTAGACTGAGCTTTCGCCGTCGGGGGTGAGCGCGGCGGCGGCCGCCATCGCGAAGGCGAGATTGCCATTTTTCCCATTGTCCACAAACCCAACCTCTGGGCGGCCATCACCATAAGGATTGAGGCCGCGTCCCGAGTATCGGTAAAAGTGAACGAGCGCACCCTGCAGGGCTTGCTCCGGTACCTCCGCGCCACATTCTTTGGCCAACAACAGAAATGTCAAAACCGCTGTCCCGCCAGCATTCAGGTGCCCCATACCATAGGTAACGCTCGGGACTCCTCCCCGGCCCGCCCAGCCGTCGAGGTACTGGGCCTTAACGGCGTTGTCGACCCATTTTTGGATTCCCGGTCGAACGGCCTCGTCACCCGTCCGCAAGTAGTACTCACAAAGCGGTATGCCGCCATAGCCGAGGTACCAAGCGTAGGTGTGTGCTTGATCCGCAACACGCCTCGCCCACTTTCTGACCGGTTCAATGTCTTCTTCTTCACCAGTTGAAAGGAGAAACAGCATGCCGATGCCACCGAATCCTGGATTGGCATCGGGTTGGCTAAGGTAGTCCGCGAAATTCCGAACGATCTTGTTGGATTTGGGACAATCAAGTGGCCACGTTTCGCTGTAGGATCCCAGCACTGGGATCTCGACCACGATCTCTTCCTCTTCGCCCTTGATCGCAAATCGAAGCAATCCATCGCTTGCTTCGGCGGCCGCAAGAATGTGTCCGAGTTGAATTCTTGGGTCGATTTTCGCCAAGGATTGGTCATTGATTGATTCAATGATTTGGCCGGTCCTTAATTGCCCGGAAGAGGCTGCTGGCGAACCTTCTTCGATATGACTGATCCGCATAGTGAATGCTGGTTGGATCAGGTCGATCCCCATGCCCACGGGGCCGAAGCGTTTGATGTTGGTCAGGGATTTGGTTTCATCCGGGCGTGTCGAAAAAATCCCTGTTGGATTTTCATAATGCGACTGCCCATGAATCTCTTCCAAGCCGTAGGTGGACCAAAGCAAGATCAACGCCAGGCATGTTTTGCAATTATTTGTCATAGTCCGTTCGTGCTGAGGTTTGCCGATCTGGTTGACTGCTGGTTGGGCGGGGTCGCGGGGCCGAGATGAGGTCGCAAACGCAGTGTCACCGAGGTGCCCACGGGAGGCAACGAATCTGGCTTGATTCGCCAATGCAATGAACCGTTGCTTTGCGTTTGATGGTTCGGCAGACACAGGAGTTCATCACCAAACGTCGCGATTGAGATCACATGGCCGCTTCGATCAGCAAGATACTGTCGCCTACCGGTTTCTTGGTCGCGAAGGTGTGATCCGGCAAAGACGAAAACTGCTGGGAATTGCGACGCTTGTTGCGGTGTGTCTGGTTTGGGTGCGGCGAGGGTTCGCCCTTCGGCCTCATCCAATCGATCCTGGGAAGACACGATAACGTCACGAATTGGCTGTTCGACAAGTTTTCCGGTTTTGTCTCGCATGAGCAGAAACGCCTGGATTGCGTCGCCGCGGGCGGGTCGATTTACCCAGTGTGACTTCTGCTTGTCTACGAGTTTTCGCATCGCGGGGTGACCATTGTTGGCGCCAAGAAGCAACAACGCGGTATGGATGTGCATCGGTCGCGCTGCAACCGCAACGATGGATTCGTGTTCCTTGCTTCCTTCCGTGCAGGCAACCAGTTCCAGCAGGCCGTCCGTGAGGCAGATGGTTGCCTTGAGGTCAACGTACCGCTTGTCAAACTCAATCACGATGCCTGGCAATTTCATCGGTTTCCGTGCAGGTTTCTCCGGTGGTGCTGATTTCGCATTTGCTCGTCCGTTTCCAGGCACCTGCGTGTTCACTCCTGCGGCCCGCTCACGCAATGACGCTGGCTGGTCCAGTTGTGTCTGCTGTTCCGGTCGCGTCGACGCTATCAATCTTGGCTGACTGGAAGAGCCCAATTCATCCGCTTGAGTAATCTCTGCGGTTAGTACCAGGACGATCAATACGACGAAAGGAACAAGCCATCCTGCAGTCGGATGGCCTCTCAAAATGCGTCTTATTTCGATGCGGTTCACGACTGGCTTACTGAGTCTTGAGTACGTGCGAAGCGGCTGCTCACCGTGACGATAGTTTACTTGCGATGGATGGGTGGAAATCCATCCTGATTTTGGATTCTCGGAGCACGATTCAGCGGAACCGTTTGTTGATGAAAGGCCGTTAAGTCAACTGTCAGCATTTTGGCGGTGCTGCAGGGCTACGAACGTGATTGATTCTAAAATTTAATCGATTTCTTGATTGGATACAGGTAGTCGCGATTTTGACCATCTTAGTCTCAGCCAAGCGTCTTAGACGCCTGAGCTGGTGACCGTTTGTCACGTTTAAGTTGGCCGTCAACTCCCTCGGTCTCTTGCTGGACGATACCGATTGCTCGCTTCGTCACGTTGGTGGTTGCCGGGTACGTTTAATGAAGGCTGCTTCTGCGGAACCACAGAGGATTGCACCCACCATGTAGCGAAGCAAATCGATCCAAATGAATTGCTCGCCCAGGACCAGGCCACCTAGGGTTGTTTCCCGAATCGAATCCAACCATGGTGCGTGATACAGTTGACTGAATTCGATGCTGAAGGCGAAGGCAAGTGTCAATGCGACTCGGAGGATTACTTTGGCATTGGGGCTGCAAATGCTGATGCCACAATAGACAAACGCAGCCCAAATCGCATCGCCGGCATGTTCGGCAACGACGCGCGGTAAGGGTGCACCATCTTGACGCGAAGCAAGTCCGAGTGGAATTGCGATGAGGGCGAGGGCGACAAAGGTGACACGTTTTTGTTGAGGCATTGGCCGCTGAGTGGGAGCGATTGCAGTGACGATTGGCAGTGTCGGGACTCGGACGCAGTAGCAGCAGTGACAACTGGCCGTCGTGGTGTTTAGTTGCAGGGGAAATTCTGAATGGATATCTTAACGGTTTCTGGTCTCCGGCATTCAGTGGAGTCTGCTTGCGGCGGGTATCGCCTTCTTTCGGCAAGTATGTGGCCCCGAATCCGATACGCATGATTCGTGATCTCACTATGTCTGATTCGATGACGTCTGATTCCCCAACCACGATTCGGATTTTTATTTCCAGTCCCGGTGACGTGATTGAGGAGCGGAATGGCGCCAAGCGTGTTATCGAGGGGCTGCAAAGGCTTTACCCGATGGCAAGATTGCAGGCAGTGCTTTGGGAAGATTTGGCGCTCACTGCGACTGCTTCGTTTCAGCAAACAATTGACGATTTGTTGGAGCGTGAACCGATCGATATCGCTGTATTCATCCTCTGGTCACGGCTGGGTTCCCCGCTGGGCGCAGGTATCGCTCGTCCCGACGGGACTCCTTATCGAAGCGGCACCGAGCGTGAGTTTGAGTTGATGCTGGCGTTGTATGAGCAGAGCGGGCGAAAGCGACCAGTTATCTTGACCTATGTGAGAGACGATGACGCTGGATTCAAGCAGAAGCTGGCGAGGAGTCCCAAGGGGAAGCTGGCTGAGTTGATTGAGCAGCAACAGCTGGCTGAGGGATTCATTGTCGAGCAGTTTCATGATCATGAGGGGCATAACCTGCGCGCCTACCTGGTGTACAGCGAACCGGTCAGTTTTATTCAGCGACTTCGAGTTCACCTGCGACGAGCGGTGGACGATTTGTTGGATGTTGAATCGGTGGTTTGGACAGAGGATCCGTATCGGGGATTGGAGACATTTGGGATTGAGCATGCCCCTATCTTTTACGGCCGCGAGGAGGAAACCTGCGATTTGCTGCAAATACTGCGTGACCAACAGCGTGCTGGATGTGCGTTCGTGGTGATTGTGGGGGCGAGCGGATCGGGAAAGAGTTCGTTGGCGAGAGCGGGCGTCGCCGCCAATCTTGTTCAGCATTTCGATGAGGGCGGTTCCCGGTGGCATGTAACAACGTTCGTTCCGGGGCTGGAGGATCAGAGTCTTTGTCATGCGTTAGCGCGATCTCTCGCCGAGGTGCTTCCCGATCTGATTGATTCGGCTGCGGCTGTAGAACGGATCGCGAAAGGTCTGGCAGAGAATGCGCAGTTAACCGTTGATCTCGCAATTTCAACGGCGTTTGCCGATAGCGAACAGCCGATTCGATGGCTGCTTGTTTTGGATCAGATGGAAGAACTATGGACCGATTGTGAAACGACGGAGGATGATCGCGAGCGGTTTCTGACGGCGATCAATGCACTCGCTAAGACAGGCCATGTCGACGTGCTGGCAACGCTGCGGAGTGACTTTTACCATCATGCCCAGGCGTCACCGATGTTTCTGAATCTGAAAGGGCAGCGAGGCCAGTATGATTTGCTGCCTCCCGATGCCGGATCGATACGACGTTTGATTACAGAGCCCGCTAGATTATCCGGGTTGAAATTTGAGCGAAACGAACAGTCCGGGCGGTCACTCGACGAAGTCGTGCTGAAGGATGCTTCGCGAGCTTCTGACTCGCTGCCGCTGCTTGAGTATACGCTTGCCGAACTCTTTCGGCAGCGAGACCAAGAGCGGCATCTGCTGACCTATTCGGCCTATCATGATTTAGGCGGGGTCGAAGGTGCAATTGGTAAACGGGCCGAGCAAGTGATTGCGGATCTCCCCTCCGAATCGCGGGACGCACTCGGCGATGTGCTGCCGTTGTTGATCAGCCTTGATGTTGCTGGAGAGCATCGGACGGCTAGGCGACGAGCCACCATCGCAGATCTGACGGCGACTCCAGCCCGCCAAGAACTCACCGAGCGACTGGTTGCGGCAAGATTTCTAACGACCGATCGTCAGAATGGACAATCGATTGCCAGTTTTGCCCATGAAGCATTGCTTCACAGTTGGAAGCTCGTCACCGATTGGATCGAAGTTAACCGTGAGAACCTGCGACTTCGCACTGGCGTGGAACAATTGCAGCAGCGTTGGGAGCAGCAAGGTCATGATGACAGTCTGCTGCTGGCCGAGGGTGTACCGTTGGAGGAGGGGCGGCACTTGCTCCGGCACGCTCCGCAATTACTGACCGATTCGGTGAAGGATTATATCGAGGTTTCCATTCACCATCGGGAACGAATGGTCAATCAGGCCCGGCGGCAGCGGTTTGCCGTGTTGTCGTCCATTGCCATGCTGTTGGTGGTGATGATTATCGGTGGTGTCTACATCCGTCGGTCAACCAATGCCACGAGGTTAGTCGAGGCATTGCTGAAGGCGAACACGATTGAGGTGCCGAATATTTTGGCGGGATTGGCAAGCTATTCGATACTGGCACACGATCCGTTGGTAACTAAGTTCAATGAATCCGAAGACGACTCGGATGCGAAACTTCACGCCGCCTTGGCCTTGCTGGACCGAGATGATCGTGCTTTAGCTTTTCTTCAGAAACAAATCCTGGACGTGTCGGCTGCGCAATTCAATACGGTCATCGGTTTGTTAGAAGATCACCGTGACTATCTGATCAAACCCTGCTGGAAGATCGTCAAGGACCGAGAGTTGGACGATGCTCGTTGCTTTCAAGCGGCATGTGTGCTTGCGGCCTACGATTCTGAAAACCCGAACTGGCAAGATCAGGATCTCAATGAGTTTGTTATCGACTATCTGGTCAAAGTGCTGCCGTCGGAACTTCAGCACTTTCGCGATGCCCTATATCCGGTTCGTGGGCAGCTTACAGATTCCTTGTCGGTAATCTATCGGGATCACGATCGTGATAGTCAGGTCCGTGCTTTCGCGACCGATATTCTGGCTGACTATCTGAGCGACGATGCGGATGATCTGTTCGGGCTATTAGTGGATTCGAACGAGAAGCAGTTTGAGCCGATGTTCAGCAAGCTGCAGAATCATCAGGATCGAGCAAAGAAATTGGCTGACGCGGAGATTGCCAAAAGCTTGCCGACTGAAAGCAGCGAAGCTGATCAGGAAGCGTTGGCGATGCGCCAGGCCAACGCTGCAGTCATGCTGCTCAGGATGAATGCTGCTGACCCAGTTTGGCCATTGCTCAAACAAAACTCCAATCCTCGTGCTCGTAGCTATCTAATCCACTGGCTCAGTCGGCGTGGTGGGAAACCCGATTGGGTCATTGCCCGGTATGCGAAGGAAACTGATGTCACGATCAAACGGGCCTTGCTATTGTGTCTCGGCGAGTTTGAGTGGAGACCAGCCGAATCATTTCCACTCATTGAAATGCTGTTGGCGACTTATCGAACTGCCCCGGATGCAGGGCTGCACGGAGCGGCGGAGTGGTTGCTGCGGCGATGGGGGCAACAGCAGAAGGTCGTTGCTGTCGACAAAGAATTACAGCAAAGCGAACTGCAGTTCGCCGCTGGGAGGAAGGTGGAGCGGGAATGGTACGTCAACACAGAGGGGCAGACGTTCGTGATGATCGATGCAGGCGAATTCCTGATGGGATCACCGGAAACGGAGGTCGGTCATCGCGCTGATGAGCAATTGCACGCACGCCGGATCGGCAGGCGGTTCGCCGTTGCAACCAAGGAAGTGACCAAGGAACAATGGCGCCGGTTTTCCCAAGCCAACTCGGAGATGGAATGGGCAGCAGACCAGGAGCAGCTGAGTGAATTTATTCGAACCGATGACTCGCCGATGGCCGGGACCTTCTGGTACGAAGCGGCGTGGTACTGCAATTGGCTTAGCCAGCAAGAGGGCATTCCTGAGGAGCAATGGTGCTACCAGCCCAATGAAGCGAACCGGTACGCAGCTGGCATGAAAGCCAAAGAAGATTTTTTGGAATTGACCGGTTATCGATTACCGACTGAAGCGGAATGGGAATTTGCCTGCCGAGCGGGAACCTTAACCAGTCGACACTACGGCACAACCGAAGACTTGTTGCCTGCCTACGCCTGGACGCTGACCAGCGATGAATCCTACGTGCATTCAGTCGCCAAGTTGAAGCCCAACGAATTTGGATTGTTTGACATGCATGGGAACGTTTTCGAGTGGTGTTACGATGCCTACGATGATTATCCCCTGGGCGGTGGTTTGTTCGGATTTTTCACCGGGGCAAAGTCGGTGGTGGAGGATCTGCCAAGCAGTGACCGCGTAGGGGATACGGGACGCCGTGTTCTCCGCGGCGGTGCTTACCTGACTCAGGCCAAGAGTGTTCGGTCCGCCTTCCGTGGCAGTTACCAGACCGATTTTCGAGATATTACCGGTGGTGGTGTGCGGCCCGCCCGAACGTTGCCACCATCACCCTAGCCAGTTCCCGTTCATTGCGCGGGTCAAGGTGCCGTTCTGATCTACGGGTTGGGCTAAGATTAATTTGACTGCTGCGTCGGCGGCTGGTAGATCGGACGGAGGCGGGTGATGCCGTGTTTGTCAGCAACTTTCAGCATCGGCTCTAAGCGGTCCACGAGTGGGAATTCCACACCCGCGTCGAACAGTGCGTTAATGAGTTTTTCTTCGTTGACGCAACAGAAATTGATTCTGATATTTTTATCTTTCAATTGTTTGATTTGTGTCGCCGCTACTGATTTGCCGCCCAGCAGTTGGATGAAATCGGATTTCTTGGCAATCGTTTCATCGACGTAGGATTGGGAATTCGCTTGTCGTTCCATGTTGCAGATCTGCACACGCGCGTCAATTCGTTTGGCGGCGAGAGCGGCAGGTTGCCCACAGGCCAGGAACGCTTGGTGCAAACGCTTGGCGGCAACGATTTGCTTTGTTACTTCTTCTGCAAGTTCCGCACCACCTTTTAAGTGGACGTTCAGCCAGATGTTGCTGGGCATCATGGCGAGGGTCTCATTCAGCGTTGGAATTTGTTCCCCTTTAAAACGCTCATTCTTCCACATCCCAGCATCAAGTTGCTTCAGGTCTTTTAATGACAGAGACGACAGGGTACCTGTTCCATTGGTCGTCCGATTGACCGTCGAGTCGTGCATTAGGACAAGCTTTTTGTCCTGGCTGAATGCAACATCGAATTCGATCATGTGGGCACCTAGGCGGATCGCTTCGCGGAAAGCCGAGAGCGTGTTTTCCGGATGCGTTGCACTTGCTCCGCGATGTGCACAAACGCCACGGTTAGGCATCGGGATCTCAGCGGTTAAATCCACGTCGCGACTGACGAAGACGACTTTCCGATCGGCCCGCTTGATGCCCACCAAGCCATTCGTCACGGGGTCAATCGCAAAACCTTGTCCTGTGAATGGCACTGGCTCGCTTCCGACGAATTCCAACACGTTTCCGGTCGCGGGCAAACGCAGACGGTACAACTCGGGCTTGTCATGCCCGCTGACGAGCAGTTCCTCATTGAGCCAGAGGCCACCCGATAAACTGTAACGGCCTAGTAGACGTATGACTTGGTCTGGATAGGTCCAACGTGCTTGCTCGTTCCAGCGGTTATCGAATTTCACTAAAAATGTCTCGGCGTTTCGGTCGCCATATTTCGCGAAATTACACCACCAGTGATCGTTGTGCCGAACGATCCAAACCAAGCTTCCACCAAAATCACCAAAGTCTTTCAGGGTGGATAGTTCCATCGACTCCAGATCCAATTGTTTGATTTCACTGATCTCTGGGATCGTCGGGTAGTTGGAATGGGCGGAAAGCAGCTTGCCCTGCCATAGCACGCCGCTGTTGAGATGCTTGGCCTCACCTGTGCTGACAGCAAGTCGTTTCCCTGTCACACGATCGTATTTTGCGATTTTTTGACTGGAAATGGCGTAGACGAAAGACTGGTCAGCAGTCGCAGCTTGGAATGCTTCTGGAGCAGCCATTTCTGCTTGCTGTTGCCATGCAGGCGGTGAAATTGCGACCGCTGAAAACTCGCAAAACAAAGCGGCGATCATACTGGCGGCTAAGACGAATACCGGGTTCATGGGACTTTCCTGAATTGTCAAACTCGTGATTGATCAGCGATCCGTGTTTCTTCGATGGGCACTCGTACCGGCATTGTTTCTTCAAAATGCGGGCAGAGACAATGAGTCGGCTGGTTACATCATCATGACATTCAGAGCAGCGAAAAAGGGGGTTCAAACGGCTTAAAACGGGATAGGCGGCATGCCAATCACGAGGAAAATGGTAAGCCTTTTCGTTTGATGCCAATGCCTTCTGCATTTTTCAATCTCCCGTTGCCCATCCCAAGGTGCTGCGAAACGTCAAGCTGGCGTGCTAACTGGCAGGCGTTCGGATTGATTGGCCCCAATTTTGGGGTGCTGGGGGGGCGTGTTGTTGAATCATGACGTCTTGTGCGGTTCAATGAGGCCGATGTGTCGTAAGTCCTTAGGAAAAGCTTGTTATGTCGGACCAACGTTGCCCTTCGGACGAAGAGTTGCAGGCCTTCGGGAACATGCAATTGGGAGATTCGGATTTCGCGCGGGTGTCCTCGCATCTTGCACTATGTGGGACCTGTCGGTCGAGTATTCGACGACATCGCGAGGGTATTGATTTAGGTGAAACGATTGATACCCGTGACACCGGTTTCCAGGAAGGTCAACCTGATTCGCGGGATCAGGCGGGCGACGATCCTCGACCGGTATCGACATCTCAGCCGACACAGCAGAGTGTTCTGACTGCTCTAGCTGAATCCCTCGAGCGGCCTCCTAGCATTTCGCTTTCTCCCGACGAATCGCGTCAAGGTAGCGACGCCGCTGGACAGGGATCAAAAAACGAGTCTTCGCGAGGATTTTGGGGGCCGCCCGAATCGAACCCTCGTTATGAGCTTCAGGATGAGATTGCACGGGGAGGAATGGGGGCGATTCTCAGGGCGAAAGACAAAGATCTGGGACGCAATATTGCCGTCAAAGTTCTGCTGGATCAGCACAAGGTAAAGCCCAAAGTAATCCAGCGTTTTATCGAGGAGGCGCAGATTGGTGGGCAACTTCAGCACCCTGGAATCGCGCCCGTCTATGAATTAGGTCAGTTCGCGGATCAACGACCCTTCTTCAGCATGAAGCTGGTCAAGGGAGAAACGCTGTCATCACTTTTGAAAATGCGGAAAGATCTTGGTGAAGAACGCGCAAAGTTCATCGGGGTCTTTGAACAGATTTGCCAAACAGTTGCCTACGCACACAGTCGCGGTGTGATCCACCGTGATTTGAAGCCGGGCAATATCATGGTCGGTGCGTTTGGTGAAGTTCAGGTCATGGATTGGGGGCTTGCGAAGGTTCTGCAGCAAGATGCATCGGGCAGTGAGAATGATTACAGCGAGGATGTGGCGGAGCAAAGCATCATTCACACACCACGCCGTGCTGGAGAAACGACAGCGGGCGATGCGGGCGATGCAGGCGGAAGCGACGCGTTGCAGACGGTGATGGGAACGGTGATGGGAACGCCAAGTTTCATGCCGCCTGAGCAGGCCCTCGGTCGGATCGACATCATGGACGAGCGAGCCGATGTGTTTGGTTTAGGGGCAATCCTTTGCCAGATTCTGACCGGAGAACCGCCGTACCTTGGTAAGAATACGAACACCATCTTGGAGTCTGCCCGCATTGGTGCTTTGGACCAGTGCTTCAAACGTTTGGATACGAGTCAAGCAGACAACGATTTG
>JAQWPZ010000162.1 GCA_029245125.1 Rubripirellula sp. | reverse complement strand
TAATTCATCGCTGCTTCCAAAATCACTTTGCGGCGGTTCGGCCAATCGCCACAGACAAGGGTGTTGGGGAAACGCGGGGTGTCGGCAACTGCCAAAAGTACGACGGGAATAATCACGCGAGCTTCATCGGCTACCCACTTTCCGCTTCGACCCAAAGTATACCCGCTCGCTTTCGGGAACGCATGCTAAGCTGGAGGCTCTCGATCAAATCCTACGTTCCGAGGTGATTCTAATGAGATTCTGGAATCTCAATGGTTCAAGTGCCTGTGTTTTTTTTGCTTGCGTGGCCGGTGTCTTTATTGGCTGTGCCAGTGCCAGTGCCATCGCCAGTGACCAGCCAAATCTCGTGCTGATCTTGGCTGATGATCTCGGCTATGGCGACGTAGGATTCAACGGCTGTGAGGATATTCCAACTCCTAACCTCGATGCATTGGCAGCTAGCGGGGTTAGGTTCGCAAATGGATATTCTTCGCACCCTTTTTGCAGCCCGATGCGTGCGGGACTGATGGCAGGTCGCTACCAGCAGCGTTTTGGCTATGTCAACAATGTCGCCTATGATCCTCACAATGAATTGATGGGGTTGCCGATCGGAGAGCGAACAATCGCAAGCCATTTGAAGGATGCTGGTTATCGGACTGGAATGGTCGGTAAATGGCATCTTGGCGCTGCATCACCATTTCACCCTTTAAGAAGGGGATTCGATTTCTTCTACGGATTCCTTGGTGGTGGGCATGATTACTTCGTTGTCGATACGACCGTTCAGTTGCGTGAAAACTATCAGGCGGCCTTGGATCGAAACGGAAAGCCGGTTTCTTTTGATGGGTATCTCACGGAGGTATTAACCGATGAAGCACTGCGGTTTATCGAGCAGGCGAAGGACCAGCCTTTTTTCTTGTACGTGGCCTACAACGCACCCCATGGCCCGTTGCAGGCGCCGCAGGAACGAATTGAGAAATTTCGCGACATCAAAGATGCCAAGCGTCGAACCTATGCTGCGATGGTTTCCATCATGGATGATCAAATCGGTCGTCTCTTGAACTTGATCGAGCAGCGAGGTGAACGCGACAAGACGTTGGTGATGTTTCTGAGTGACAATGGCGGGCCCGAACGGGCGAATGCATCCGACAATGGTATTTTGCGTGGGCAAAAAGGCGATGTATTCGAAGGTGGGATTCACGTTCCCTTCCTGATGAGTCATCCCGGGACGATACCAGAAGGCAGTGTTTATGATTCACCTGTCATCTCAATCGATCTTCCGCAGACGATGTTGGCATCGGCTGGCGGAGAGCCGATACCGAACACGGCCGGGGTCGATCTCATGCCGTTTGTGAAAGGCACCTCGGTCGAAATGCCTCACGAAGCACTTTTTTGGAGAATGGCAAAGGATGGCAAGATCGCGATTCGTCAGGGTCCAAATAAAGTGGCTGTCGCTGGAGAGGTCACGTACCTGTTTGACTTGGCGGCAGATTTGAGTGAGACAAGCAATATCGCGTTTTCGAATCCGGAAACCGTTCAGCAATTGCTGGGGCGATGGCGGGAATGGAATGAAGCGAACCAACCCGCGGTTTTTCCAGGATACCGAGACTACCACGAACAGCTGAAAGCATTTCACCAGCAGATTCAACAAGATGCAAAGTTGAATGATCAGAACTGAAGTTTTGTGAACGCTGATTACTCGAACGATACAAACTTCTTTACGCCAATCAGGAAAGCCCGGTCAGGTGTGGTTGTTTCGCTTGCACTTGCCAGCGTGATCACACTTGATCAAAGGACGTTGATCGCTTGTTCGATTCGGGAGGAATAGCGTTCATCGCTTTCGCGTTTCGAATTACAGCGTTCTTCCCGATCAGTTTGCTTGCCCGGGTTCGTCGCGTGAAATTTCTTTCTGGCATGCCGCACTGGCTTCAATACGACACAACACACACTCGCGCGGAGGTTGTGACGATCTTTGTTGCAGCGATGAGCATCGAGATTTTCTCGAAGATCGAATCTCGAAGTCGGCCATTCGTTCATGACGGCCATTGGACCCAACCACCAACTGAATTTTGGGCGGCACCGCGAGAAGCGTGCGTCGAGGGGAGAGCAACCGTACCAAGTTCCGTTTGGTGCGAGGTGCTTAGCCGTTTTTCCCAATTGAGACAAACAAGTTCAAGTAAGCCGGTGTAATTCCATTCTACTTGATCGCGTTTCAATCGAACGCGATCAAGTGTTAGGTTGTTGGCTCTCCCTCTGGGGAGAGCTATTCGAATCCGTTCTTTAAGCCACGATTAGTGGTCGTGATCGAAGTCAGGCTCTTTGCCTTCGTAAGCGCGATAAAGGTCAAAGATCGATTTCTCCAAATCTTTTGCGGTGTCGGGGTCAGCCGACTGCTTGCACTTCATGGCGTTGACGATGACGGCGTGAGCAGCCTGGAGTTGCTTGATGTAGGCTGGGTTGCTTGATTTGATTCGCTGCGCGAGGAAGTAGTGCAGCATTGTGTTTTGAATTTTGGTGGCGTGCTCTTCTTTGGTTGTCACCCACCGAGCCATTTGATTAACGGTTTGCGCATCAACTTCGCCCTCGGACAATTCGTTGATCTGTAATTGCGCCTTCGAGATCGTTTGCTCGTCCTCGAGGAGTTGTTGGAATCGGAGTTGGTCGCCATAGATTCCGCACGGCACTTGGCAGTGAGCTAAAGCCACCGTGGTGATCGAGCACATCAAAGCAACAGAAAGCAGTGGACGCAACATGATAGATATCTCCGGATGTCAGTAGGAAAAATGCCTTTTAAGGTTGTGATAATATAGACAGAATCAGGGCTTAGGTAAAAAGGGGGTCCGAGATGGCAAATGTTAGCCAATTTGATGGGTCTGAACTGGCGGCATGCGCTGCCTTCGCCGGTGAGCTCATCGATCGCTCCGTGAGCAAACAGGCTTTTAATCTGGCTGCCTTGTGATCTGGAAGAAAGCCTGTCTTGTTGTGACGCTATTCGCTGTCGGTCCGATCTACGTGGTAACGAGGCGGTTTGCCGACTCGACAATGCGACAGCCTCGCGGCTTGCCAGACTGAAGAATGTGGTCGATCGGTTGGCAAATACTCCGGCCGTGATCTCAGCGTAACGTTGAGATGATTTAGCGAATCGATTTTCCAGCTATGTCAATCAGCAGGGAAATGAAGACATGGTTGGCAAAGTCGCGGAACTGATCGATGTTCTAAGCCACCTTGTCCGCTTCGCGGCCGATCTCAACCAGCAAGGATTGCCCCGGACTGACGTGACAATCTCTAATGACAAAATCCCGTTGGGCAAAACCTCTCGCGTCGTGACCCCAGCGAAACGAGTGCTGGTTTGGACGTTGCACGATCACCAAGCAATTACGGCCTCGCTCAGCTTTCTGAGAGGCACTTGCCAATTTGGCGAACGGCTTGTCGGAGCCGGTGCTCGTTCTCGACCAACGACATCCGTAAGAAGCCCTCACCGGCGGCACCGAAGCCACTGCCGGGACTGACGGCGACGTTGCCCTGTTCGAGCAATTTCATCGCGAAGTCCATCGTGCTCATCGAGCTTCGCCACGGTTCGGGGACCGGAGCCCAGACGAACATTCCTGCTTTCGGTGGTTGGACTTCCCAACCAAGGCGGCGCAATCCATTGACCAGCACGTCGCGGCGACTTTGGTAGATCGCCGATTGATTCTCGACTGCTGCTTCGGTTTCGCGGAGCGCGACGATGGCGGCGATTTGAATCGCCTGGAACATCCCGTAATCGTAATACCCTTTAATCGTTCCTAGGCCACGAATCATCTCTGCATTGCCGGCGCAAAAGCCAACCCGCCAGCCAGCCATGTTGTAGCCCTTACTCATCGTCGTGAATTCGACACCAACGTCAGACGCTCCGGGGGCGGCAAGGAAGCTCGGCGGGAAGTAATCGTCAAACGCGACATCGGCGTAGGCAAAATCGTGGATCACCAAGAAACCGTACTTTTTTGCCAGCCGAACGACTTCGATGTAGAAATCCGGTCCAACCACAGCCGACGACGGGTTGTGTGGGTAATTAATGATCAAGATTTTTGGCCGCGGCGACAGATGCTCGCAGGTGTAGGCAACGTTTTGTAGAAACCGGTCAGGATCGGCCACGTCCAGCGAAACAACATTCCCGGATGCCAGGATCACCCCGTACATGTGGACCGGGAAATAGGGCGAAGGAATCATCGCTGTGTCGCCTGGCCCCATCATTGCCAGGCACATGTGTGAGAAACCTTCCTTGCTGCCTAAGCAAGCGATGATCTCATGCTCGGGGTCTAAGCGAACGCCGTACTTGCGGTAGTACTTGCTGGCAACCTCGCGACGCAAATTGACGATCCCATTGGACTTGCTGTAGCCGTGGTTGCCTTGATCGGTCGCTGCTTCGATCAATTTCTGGATAACCTCTTCTTCAGGAGGATCCGATGGATTTCCCATCCCCAAGTCAATCACATCGTCGCCGGATCGCCGTTTCTGGTAAAGCGAATTGTTGATCCGCCCAAACATATACGGTGGCAACCGGTCGACACGGGCAGCGAAATGAACCTCGAACGGTTCAGGAACCGGGTCCGTCGTTGGCGTATCGATCGCAGGAGCGTCGATATTGGGAACATCAATGTCAAGCGATTCGCTCATGTCACGTCGCCGTGTTTGGAATTTGAAACAGCCGATTCTTCCCAATTGTCCTCGCCAATCCGCCGCAAGCCCAGGGGGGAATCTTTGTAGCTGGGTGTTGTCGTTTCGTCGCAGACTCTTACCGCTTAAAAGATGGACGCGTTTCGACGTCTGTTCGCGTGATACCGCCATTCTGCCGCTTAAATCATGCTGTTTGATCGATCAGCATGCGAAAGCGAAGTAGGGGCGGCGATCAACGAAGCGGGTGTCTGGCGAGTAGCACCTGCTCCTTTTCGTGACCGTAAAGGCCCGCGGTGACACAACCTCCGGAAACAGCGTTGGTGGCTCAAAATCGAGCCACAACGCTGTTCCATTGATGGTTTTTGGCCTTACGGTGCTGCCGCCACTTTCGGGATCTCCAAGAAGTTGTCGATGTCGGCCGCTTTCTTGAGTTCGTCGAATTTGGCGACCATTGCCTGGTCTGTCTTGGTTTCAGACAGGTCGCGGATCAGTTCCTCTCGCACTGCTGCGGGGTCTTTCACGATGGGTTCGGTAAATCCCTGGCAGTGCAAGACGATGTACTTCCCACCGGTGGAAATAATCCCGCTTAATTGTCCCGGCTTCAGTGAAAATGCTTCTCGTTCGATTGCTGGTTGTCCCGAGTGCTTTCGAATTGGCGGCACTTTGCCTTGGTTGCTCGAGGAGACTGGTTCGACGCTGTATTGCTCGGCAAGTTGTCCGAAAAACTGTTCGGTGGGATTGTCGCGAGCCATTTCCCAGATCTTCTGGGCAGATCGTTGATCCGAGAGCACAATCGCCAGCACTTCAACCCGTGGGCCGTAAGCAGATTCGAAACCACGTTGCAAGTCAGTCTCGGTTAACTGAACTTTCTCTTCGACGAGTTTTCGCAAGGCTACGCTTGGCCAGACCGCATCGGCGAGATAGACGTCTCGTGTGATGGAACCATCGCTCAACAGTGAAGTCATCCAGGCCTCAACATCTGCCGAACCATCAGCTTGCAGGTACCCATAGCTAATTGCCTCGTCACTCACTTCCGCGTTGAGGTCTGCATCGGTGATCTGACGTCGCTCGCTACGAAGCGCTTGCGTGAGTAGCTTGCGGTGGATCTCGGTACCTAGAACCTCGATGCCGTGCCGTTTGATGCACTCTTCACCGACGTGGCCCATGGTGATCTGCTGGTCGTTGATGACAGCTGCCGCGCCCGGGTATTGCTGGGCAAGTTCTGGGTTGCCGAGCACCTTGACTACACGAGCCTCTTGTTGAAGTCGTGCAAAGAGTTCGCCGGCAGCTGAGCGAACTTTCTGATCGCGAATGCGATCGTTGATTTGTTCGCGAATGACCGGCATCGCTTGAGGCGGTGGCGTGTGAGCGGGAATCCGGCGAACGGCTTGGATCACAACCCACTGATCCCCTAGTGCAAGCACCGGAGAAATCTCAAGATCTTTGAGGGCGAAAGCAGCTTCTTCCAAACGTGAATCGCCGCTGTAGTGACGAATCGGCGGAATCAAGCCACCAACGCTGGCACTGGTTTCGTCCTCGCTCTCTTCCTTGGCAAGTTGACCAAACGTCTCCGGCTTTGCGGTGGCCCGCTGCTGTAACATTTCGGCTTTTGCGCGGTCGGCAACCATGATTAAGCGGCACTTCACTGCTTCGCCATGTTGGGCGATGAAGGCTTGGTTGAATTCCTGATCGGTGACCTGAACCTGGTTCGCGACCAATCGCCGTAACGCCAGCATCGGCCAGATCACTTCGCGACTGTACTGGTTGGGTGAAATATCTCGCTCTTCTTGCAGCAGTTGCAAGTAGCTCTCCAGTGTCAGGCCGAACTTTTCCGCGAGGCGGCGAATTTCAGCACTGACCTCTTCCTTGGTGACTGTGATTCCCTGATTCGTGCATGCCTGCATAATCAAGTGGCGGTTGATCATGTTGTCCAAGACTTCCTTGCCGTAACGATCAATCGAAGCTTGGGCAAGTTGCTTGCGGGTGATCGGGTCGGCATTGACAACCGCGACCACGCTGTTTGGTGTCTTCGCCTGCTGGGCGATGACTCGCGGGGCAAACGCCGTGATGGAAACGATAACGCCGATGAAAAGCGGCATTAGTCGTTGCCAGCACCAATGGATTTTCCAATATCGTAAGCGGGCTGGGTGAAGCGGCATCACGGTCACTCCTTTGAACCGGTCAGGGGTTAGGTTGACACCGCGATGGAGAATTCAAAGCGGGCCAGTTGTTGTCGAGCCTCGGAAGTTAGTGAAACTCGCCTGCCAGCTCAAGATGAATGATGTCGGCTGAAAGACAAGCCGACGGGGCAGATGTCAGAAAATGCCATTTGTCCGCAATGAACCATCGATTCGAATTGCCGACTCCGTTCGCAACACGACTGCGGTGAAGAGAGAGGGTGAAGTAAGGGGGGTTTCACTGGGAGCCGTCAGTGGCGTTGTTGCCTCACTCCACTGGCTCTTTCGTTATCGAGAGCAAATACCGCGGCTCAGGTGAGTCGGACGTCGAATGTACAACCGTTTGTAAATCTTGCGACGGAGGACCGGTGCAGTTGCTAGCAAACGCGGTTCGGTTGGGACGATTTGTAGGGTTTGGCGCGATTCCTGTCGAAACTTGCTGCTCAGGTTTTTTTTGGCACGGCGAATGCATTAACCCCACTTCCGCCAGCCACACGGGCTTCTATCACTCGCAGGTTTGGTCTCATCCAGTTTCAACACTTAACCGCCACCAGGCCAAGGAGACGCTCATGTTAGTTCTAACTCGAAAAGCGAAGGAGCAAATTTTGATCGGTGAGGATATCAAGATCACGATTGTCCGCCTGCAAGGTAATAGCGTGCGGATCGGCATCGATGCGCCCCGCGAACAGCGAGTACTACGAGGCGAATTGGAGCCGACTGAAGTGGAATCCGATCCGTTGTATTTGGCAGAATGCGAAGCAACTGAATTGGTTGATCAGCAGCGGGTATTTGCTCATCCACAGCCGGAGACCTCGCGATTCAGTCGCGCTGCGAAGACGACCCGCATCCCCGCGGCGGCTCAATTGTTTGTTGGTCAAGTCGATCGCGATGGGACCGATCCTGAATTGTGTCGCGCACCCTTGGCTGATTTCATGTCGGCGACTTGAGTGGTCGCTTCAACCGGAGCGGTATTGCCGATGAATCGCAGTGCCGTTCGATGGGTCGGCGATTGTTCATCGCCGCGAACCGATTTGCGCATCGATCGGCGGACTGACCAGATCGACTTCCGGAATTAGCCACGCCTTCACGTTAGCGAACCAACGATTCCTCACCGGCCACTCGATCCCCAGCATCTACCTCTCGCAGGTGTTCTAGCAGGATTCGTCGGACTTCGAAGATCGTTTTGTTGTTCATGTGGATCTTGGTGTGATCTGCATCGACAATCAATTCGCTTTCCGCTTCCTTGAAGCCGGCGCTGACTTGGCTGACGACACCGTCGCCTGGCCCAGCTTGGGACGTAATGAAGGAAGGTTTTTGCAAGACACCGATGATGTTGTGATATTTCACATCGGGAGCCCGCTCTGCTTTTTCGAGCACGGGGAAAATTGGTGAATCGGGTGCGAGCGAATCGATCGCATTGGCGACCGTCAGTAGCTTTGTATCCTTGAAGATACCGGGGTTTTGGTCGGTAAGGCGACTGCCGGTGCGAATCGTCATTTTGGGCAGTTTGATCAGATAGCGAGCGAACCAACGGGTTAAGTCGTTGGCGAATTTGCTGCCGGCGTGAGGGGTCGCGATCGTGATGACGCGTTTCACCGATTGGTTCGGGCGAAAGAAGAGTGTGCTGACAAGCTTCGCGCGATCCTCTTCCGGGCCCTCGAGCTTTGCCAATGCTTCTTCAGGAGTTTCAACCGGTTCATTGCTGACGATCTTCCAGAATTGATCACCGCTATCAATCGTTTGCATTCGGCTGACCAGTCCACCCATGCTGTGTCCGACCAGCACTGTTTGATCCAATGCTTCGTGTCGATGGGATGGATCAAATGCATCTCGCATTGCGATCAAGTCAGTTCGCAATTGTGTCGCGCTGATCCAGAATGGCTGACCCGATGGATAGAGATAAAACCAAAACTGATAGCGTTCGCGAATTTCAGGGAAACTGCGAAGGTCGTTAAACATGTCCATCCAAGTCATCGGACTGGACCAGAGACCGTGAACCATCAAAACAGGAATTCGATCCGGATCATAGGGCTCGAGCATGTATAGCCCGCGTTTGCCCTGCGAGTGGTGTGGATTGATAAGACCTTCGGTTGCCCGGTTGCGTTTTCGGAATTCGGGATTGTCGAGAAAGAACGCCAATGGCGTGGTGAGGTCGGTTTCGAGTGGGACCCACTGCTCGGACATCTCAATCTGGTTGGCGGTCAACGGGTCAAAGAACTCGAGGACACAAGTGGTTGCTTCCCCGGTACGTCCGCTTTCGGGAGGAACACACCTCATCAGCGCGGTGACCGCGTAGCTAAGCCCTTTGGCGTAATACTTTTCGCGATCGTCTTCATCCTGAAGGGGGCGTCGCACGGCGATGAGAGGGACTCCCAAGCCGTAGGTGGTGTGGCGATTACGAAGTACCTGGATTTCGTAATCACTCACGAATTCGTAATGATCAAACTCGTCCTCGGTCCATTTTCCCCGCATTTCGGTGCGGACAACGAACTCACGCCCGGGTGTCTGGATGTTGTAGCGTTGCCCCGGTTCAATCCGGTTTTCAGCACAGAGTACGCGAAGGGTATCCTCTAAAGCTTCGTTGTACAGATCGCAGGCGGCGCGGAATTGCGGGTCGTAGGCGTTGCGAGTCATTTCCAAATCATCGCTGAACAAATAGTCGTAGCTGTTTGTCAGCGTCACGCCGTAGTCATTGAGGGCATCGCTGATGCGACCTTCTTGTTCGGCACGCTTTCCTTTGACGTATGACAATTCGCTCAACGCATAAATCAGTTCTGCATCGGGATGCTCATTGATCCGTTGTCGAATGGTCTCGAAGCAGCCTTCGTGATTTGACTTGTAGTAATCGACGAGATCGAAGCGACGGAGAGTATTCCAGGTGCGTTCGCTAATCTGTGGTCCTTGCGGGCTTAGCAATTGCAGTGTGCTGCTAAGTGAATTCTCTCTGACTTCCCGATTCATCAAGTAGTCTGGCGCGGAGCATCCAGCAGTGACGAGCACAGTGGCTAACACTATCCAAATGCAGCGGCAGTAGGGTTGATCGGAGAGTCTCGAGTTCAAATTCATGCTAGTTCATTGGGCCTGATACCGCCTTGAATGCACAACGCGGAGGAACAGGTGATTATCGCTTGTCAGTGATTCTGTAATCTGCCCCGAGTCGCCGGCGATGGTTGCAAGCGATCGAGCGTTTCCCGGGATTGCGATCAGAAATAGGGATGAAAGCTCATCGCCGTCAACGGCATTCAGTTTCACGACATTGTCCGCCAGGTGGACATTGCCTATCGTTGTGATTGGACGCCGAGACAGACGGTGCTTTACATCGTCCGTCTCTTCTTGCGCGGGACGCGCAGCGGGACTGAGTTTCAAGCTTTCGGGAAACTTTGCGTGAAACTTGGCGAGCAGTGAAAGGTGCATTGGTTCGTCCTGGACGGACGCACTTTTTACAGCGAATCACCGGGATAATCGCGACCACCTTCCTGCGACGTTGCCAGTCGTAGGGGTGACGGTCACTATTCCGGAATACCGTCGAATGGTTTTTTGACCGGGCACTTTTTGTGACCTATATTCCTTTGGCCGAGTGTTCTGAGCGTCTCAACACGGCCATGGTTCGAATGCTACCTCCCAGTCATTCGGACGGTCTTCCCACCGACGACGCTCGACGGATACTTTGCGCATGCTTGAGAACGCACGGGTTGCAACGCGTTTGCCTCTCCCTCCACGCACTGCGGTCGCACTTGCGATTCGCTTCGCTACGCAGTCCGCCGCTGCGATGTTGCTGATGTTGGTCGGTTGGGCACCAGTCTACGGGCAGGTTGAACCCGCCCAGGCAACTCCCGACCTGTCGATTCTTTCTGAAATCGCACCACAGCCAACGGCGCTCGAACAAGCGCTTGCCAAAGGTGTCGAACTGGAACGTGCTCGCATGTGGAGCGACGCGGTTCGGCATTACGAAAAGTATACCGTTGAGATGCCCGATAGCACGGTGCTGTACCAGCGATTGATCATCAGCCGATTGCATTACGATGTAAATCGCCGTTACCAAGATGAGAGCTACCTGGCGTCTATCGATAATATGAGCGTGAATCAAACGCTCGATCTGTACGCGGAGATCCTCGCGAACCTGCAAACTCATTACGTCGATCAGATCGATTGGTCACGGGTAATGATCCACGGAACGGCCGCGTTGGAGGTTGCGTTGACCGAGAAAGGGTTTGTTGAACAACACCTCCAGGGCGTCGATCCAGAAAAGGTCGAGGCGTTTCGTCAGAACGTCCATCACAAGCTCAAAGCGCGTAGCACTGCGACACGATTCGATTTGCGGGGGAACGTTGCGTACGTTGCCGAGTTAGCACACACAGAACTGGGGCTTCGTGGAGTAGCCACCGCGATGGAATATCTGAGCGGATCGATTTCAACGCTTGACCCCTACACACGACTGCTCTCTCCCAGCCAGTTGGACGAGATGTTTTCCAACATCGAGGGCAACTTCGTTGGGCTGGGCATTGAGCTGAAGACCTCAAAAGATTGTTTGAACATCTTGTCAGTGATTGCTGGGGGGCCAGCTGAGGAGGCGGGCATTCGGGCGGGCGAAAAAATTGTCCGTGTTGAATCGTCTTACACCGACCAAACCGACACCGATTACGTTGCGGATCTGCTTCGAGGTCTCGAACACACCTATGTCTCTCTGTCAGTCGAGGCGACTGATGGGGTCGTGCGGGAGATGAGAGTGCAGCGTCGTCGCGTCGATGTGCCTTGTGTTGAGAATGTGCACTTCGTCGATGTTGAAAATCGGGTTGGATATCTACGTTTGACGAATTTTCAAAAGACAACCACCCGCGACGTGGAAGCGGCACTTTGGAAGTTGCACCGACAAGGTATGCGATCCTTGATCATCGATGTTCGAGGCAACCCAGGCGGTTTATTGTCCGCCGCTGTAGAAGTCGCTGACCGCTTCATCAGCAACGGACGGATCGTGACAACTCGGGGACGCAATGCTCGTGAGAATTTTGACTACATCGCCCACCGAGCAAATACCTGGAACGTTCCATTGGCGGTCTTAATCGATGGTGATAGTGCCAGTGCGAGTGAAATTTTTGCTGGAGCGATCGCGGATAGTGGTCGGGGTGTGATCGCGGGCGAGAAAAGTTACGGCAAAGGGAGCGTGCAGGGCATCTTTCGAATGCAATCCGCCGGGTTCGGTTTGTGTCTGACGACAGCGAAATTCTACTCGCCAAACGGACAGGCAATCAGCCGCCACGGCGTTATTCCGAATCTGCCCGTCGAGGCGACTTACATCGCAGCACGCCCAGACGCAAAAGGGCAAATGACGCTCGATGTGGATGACTCGGTGCTGCAGGCAGCGATCGGTAGTTTCACTGAGCGGAACATGATCAGTCGCCGTCCGGCAACGCCCTAGGCTGATGGCGATCGCTGGTTTGTCAGCTCAGCTCAGCACCGCCCGCCACAGCCACCGATGAATTCGTTGTCGTGTGGCAGTGATCGACAATTATCTCGGCAATCATTTTTGCCAGCGTGAGTTTGTTGGGCGATCAGGTTTGTTGGGCGATCAGGGCATCGAGTTCTTGTTTTAACTTCGGCAGGATTTCGTCGTAACCGAAGGCACCCAGCGGTTCCGGGCCTCGTTTGAGATTTACTTTTGCGGGGCCACACCACAGCCCAAGATCTGCGTCGTCTGTCTCGCCCGGTCCGTTGACGCGGCAGCCCATGACTGCGATCGTGAGATCATATTCAGCGGCATATTGAGTCATCTCTTTGACGCTCGCTGCCAGATCGATGAAGGCCTCGTTTTCAACTCTAGAGCAACTGGGGCAGCTGATAATGTTCAGCCCTTGTTCTTGGAATTTGACAACGCTGCGGACACGTCCAGCGTAGATATCTTCGATGATCCCTCGGCCGGCGTCGATTTCCTCCGGTTTGCGGTCGTTCGGCAATGTCAGGGAGACGCGGACGGTGTCACCGATTCCATGGCCGATCAATTGTTCGAAGGCGATGCGAGTTTTGATGATCCCATCGGGTGGCATGCCAGCTTCGGTCACGCCAAGATGCAACGGCACGTCGGGCCGCTGCTGGGCAAATCGACGATTGACATCGACCACTTTCGTCGGGTTGCTGTCTTTGAGAGAGACGACGAATCGAGTGAACCCCAAGGAATCGACCAATTCACAATGTTCGATTGCGCTCTCGAGCATCGGCGTAATCGAATCCTTCGCGTCGTATTTCTCTTTTTTGGCTGGATCGACACTGCCACAATTGACGCCAATGCGAATCGCACAGTCATGCTTCGCTGCTTGGTCCACAATGAACTTCACCTTGTCCTGCCACGGCTTATCACGTTGGTGGTGGTACAGATGCCCGGGGTTGTAGCGGATTTTGTCAACGTGCGGCGCGACCAGTTCGGCGAGCCGAAAGTTCTCCTGCAAGTCGACGGCAAGATTGGCGGTCGTGCGTTGTCGGATTTCGGCCAGTGCAGCGGCATCTTTGTCGCTGTCGACGGCGATTCGAACGACACCAGCACCCCGTTCGCGGAGTGCCTCGGCTTGTGCCGCAGTTGCTTCAATATTCTGCGTTTTGGTCGCCGTCATGCTTTGCGCGGCAATCGGATTTCCGTCT
The DNA here is from genome assembly GCA_029245125.1 of Rubripirellula sp. GTDB lineage: Bacteria > Planctomycetota > Planctomycetia > Pirellulales > Pirellulaceae > Rubripirellula. The sequence goes on along the minus strand of JAQWPZ010000162.1, from coordinate 4,321 downwards.
CCGATGGTGATGTTACCGATCGAAACGGGGCGTGTCGGTTGACGCTGGATGCTCATTGATCTGGCACTATTCTGAAACGGGGCGAAGGGCGAATCACGCTTCCGTCAGAATACCAGCGTCATGCCCAACCGCGAAGGTACCCGCCCGAGATGGGCAACTCGGCAAAGGATCTTTAGTGCTGCGACCCTCGGGATTGCTGGATCAGCGGAGCCAATGGCCTTTAACTTCAACAAAATGCAGGTGATCTGTGAGATTCGGTTTGTGCAGTTGCATTCGGTTTTGGTCAGCTCAAGCCTCAGCAATTACGCAGGCCAGGCATGACAATCACGCAGACCAGGGATGACATGAAGCCCGCCGTGATGTTTTAGAGCTGGGTTTCACTGCCAGACACGGCCTGATCATCTCGGCCTGAGCATCTCGGCTGGACCAGAAGATTAATTACCTTGGCCGGATGCCCGAAAAGGCATGAAGAGGACTAGGCACCGGTCGATTGCTGGAATCAGTGTCTGTTCAGCGTTCGTTCCGCCGAGCATCGCCCACTGACTCGTAGAGATCGCAGATTGCTCTGGCCGCTGGGCAGGTTACTCAGCGGCAAAGGTCACGGCCAGCCCTGGCTCGTGACCTCTACTTTTCAAATTCCCTGCATCTCGCTCGTGAATCCCACAACGACGATGACTCGACAGTTGCGGGAATTTGTGAACGAGGAATCGCGATCAGGCGGCTTAGAGGATACCGCCACCTCCACCGCCGCCGCCGATACCACCACCGCCGCCGCCGCCGCCGAGGCCACCGCCGCCGAGGCCACCGCCGCCACCGCCGAGGCCACCGCCACCGACGCCACCGCCAGCACCGCCACCGCCGCCACCGGTATCTCCGGTCACGAAGTTAAAGGTCGTTACGTCCCCGATTTGCGAGAAGAATGGGACGGGTGTGATACGAACATAACGGCGATCTGCTGAGATAATCGCCAGTCCGCTCAACGAAGCACCTTCGGGCAAGACGGTGATTTCAGGTCGGAAACCAACACCGCCACGTCTGCCGAAAGGATTACGGCCCCGAGCGATGTTCCGCCGTTGCTGCATTTCACGCCACAGTTCGGTCTGGGCTTGTTGCTCGTCGGAATCGTCTGGATCGACGAACTGACCCAGCACCTCGCCTTGGACATCACGCTGGACGTCTCGTAGGTGGGCGAGTTGGGCTTCGGCGATCTCGTCTTGGCGTTGTCCGTCCTTGACTTCGAAGACGACCAGGGCATTTTTCTCGGTCAGGGGGACTTCTTGCCTGACAAATCGTTGGGTCGGGCGTCCGATATCAGTCAGCAGTTCGACAGTCGCATGACCGGTCGAGACATTGCCCCAAACTCGTCGAATCAGTACTCGGTACTGTCCTGAAAAGCCTTGTGGGCAAATGTAAGTTTCGGAAACCTCACCATTCTTATCGCTTGTGCTGCTCGGGAATGCATCGGCAAGCAAGGTGCCACCGCCGGCGGTAGATCGATTGTCCAGCGAGCAAACGGTCCCGGATGGCTCTTCGACCACCAAATCAACATCAGCATCCCCTGTCCAGGAAACGCGGACGATTGCATCGTGGGCGACAGCTTCTTTCAATGCCAAGTTGAACAGGTCTGCTTCGTTACGGCGTCCCTCTTCCTTCAAGCGGGCGTGAGTCGCTCGTGCAGTCAGGCGAGCGTCTTCAACGATCGCCTGGAATTTCTCGGGCCAAGCTTGTCCTAGGATTCCGGCACAGGCCCAGGTCAGACCCTTGACGTCATCCAGTTTCTTCGCGATTCGCAAACCCATTACGTAGGGTTCGCGTCGGTAGCGATCCATCGAAGCGACTCGTTGGCAAAGTTCCAGAGCTGCGGCGCCCGATCCGATTGCTTCCAATCGAGCAGCAACATGCAAGACGTCTTCTGGGTTTTCAGCAAAATCGACTGCCGACAGTAAAGCTCGCTCTACCTCTTCGTCCGGAGCATTGGTTGCTCGCAGAGCAATTGCATAGGCTCGGTACATCCAAGGTTGCACGTGTCCTGCAGCGATCGCTGCAGCAAGTGCGTCACGTGTCTGAGCAAAGTACTCTACTGCTTGATCGTTGTCCCCTTTGCCTTGGGCTTTGCCAGCCTTGGCGGACAACAAACCGACAGTTGAGCGGATCTGCTGATCGAGGATCGTCAGCTGTTCAGCTGAATTGATCTCCAGATTTTCGTAGAAACGTTCCCAGGCTTCCGGGCGTGTTTCGCCCGGCTTGATTTCCAATCGAATAGCAGTCGCATTGGCTGCCGCTTTACTGGTTGTTTGGTTGCCAGTCGTTTGGCCGGCTTGACTTTGGGACTTGGACTTCAGCGAGACGTCATCGGGTACGGCGAACATACCGCCACCGCCGCCCATGCCGCCCATACCACCACCCATGCCACCCATGCCGCCGCCCATGCCGCCCATGCCGCCGCCCATGCCGCCGCCCATGCCGCCGCCCATGCCACCGCCCATGCCACCGCCCATTCCGCCGCCGCCGCCAAGTTGGATAATCGGCACGACCAAGTCACCGACTGGATAGACCTTGTTAATCAAGTTCTGTTCAGCGGCTTCGATGGTGGTGATCTGCATGACTTCATCTTTGATCATGTAAGTCAGATCGAGCTCACGAAGCATCAAGCGAAGGAATGATCGCAACGAAACATTGTTCAGTTGCAGGTTGACAGGCTCGTCAGCTGACAGGCCGATTTCTTCGAGTGCTCGGTTATCAACGACGATTGGAATATCGTGTTCATCGCCAATCTGACGAACGGCTTCCGCCAGGGGAAGTTCGACGAAGTTGCCACTCATTTCGTTGTCCAACGCCGATTCGATGCGTCGTTCGGTTTCGTTGTCACCGACCAATTCGATCGCTCCGTAACGCTCCAGTCGACGGCGGCTCATGCGCTGCCAAATCTCAGCATCGGGGTAGACGATTGGTGGATCATCAACGAATGGGATGGCGACTTTGAGCACCAGCGAGAAAGCGTCGACAAAGTTTCGCTCACGCATTTCGCGGTAGCGACGGTCGCGAGCGTAGGTTTGTAACATCAGCGGCTCATCGATGAATTGTCGACCGGCCACCGAGTCGCGTGTAATCGTATCCCCTGCCAAGCGGGCGAATGGGATCGTGACTTCGCCATCAGCCTCTTCATAGCGACCTTCCGCGATCAAACCATTCATCTGCTCTGACAACGTTTTCAGTGTTGCTTCACGACGGAATGTTTCTTCCAGCAGTCGCTGCTGGGTCGTTGCGGCTTGTGCTTCTTGTTCGAGGTTGCGTTGTGCTTCGCTGTAAGAAGCCTCACGACGGCTGGCGACTTGAATCGCAGCACGGACTTCCGATCCGAGTTCTTGACGCAGTTGCGGATTGACATCGGGAGTCGTTTCCACGGTCGCCAGCAAGCTCTTCAAGGATCCGGCCACTCCGGTCGGATCGTCTCGCAACAATCGGTTTGCGCTTCGTAAGGCCGCACGGACCTCGGCTCGCAAGCGGCCTTCGGTGGCCGAACGGTTCGCCCGTGCTTGATCGAGCATGTTGCCCGCTGCTTCGAGCAGGTCATCGTCACCAGCTGGAGGAGCCGAGAAATTGTTATTCATCGGAGGTTGCGGGGTTGCAAATCCTCCAGGGGCAGTTGGATTCGCTGCTGGCTGTGCAGGATTTGCTGGGGCGGCTACCGGAGGGGCGGCTACCGGAGGGGCGGCTGCCGGAGGGGCGGCTGCTGGAGGGGCGGCTGCCGGAGCATCGTCAGCTGCAAATGGATTCGCAGCTGGAGCCTCGGTCGCTGCGTCATCCGCCGCAGGTTCGGCAAATGGATCTTCGGTACCGGCGTCATCGGCAGCACCCGCGTCTGCCGCAGGCTCTGCGAAGGGATCATCGCCTGCCGCGTCATCGTCAGCGGCTTCGTCGCCACCAAAGACATCATCACCGCCACCAAAAATATCATCGAGCGAGTTTTGTGGATTTTGAACCACCAAGCGGTTGCCGGTGATTCGCTCCAGTGCTTGAGCGTCGACGTTGTTGGGATCTGCCTGCAGAGCGCGTTCGGCAACGGCGCGAGCGCCTCGACGATTTCCTTGTTGCAGAGCCATGTTCCCCGCACGGACCAATTCGTCGGCTTGAGCTGCCAATAAGCGAGCGGTTTGCCGTAGCAGTGGTGAGCTGGCGGTAGGAAGCATCAGCCCATTGTTGCCTTCTGACTCTTGGACCAAGCCAGGCAGAAACGCGAAGTCAGGGTGAGCTTTTTCAAGCTGAGCTTCCGCAACAATTCGGACGGCGGAGGCTGTTGATTCCCCGCTGAATTCCAATT
>JAQWPZ010000152.1 GCA_029245125.1 Rubripirellula sp. | reverse complement strand
CGAAGCGTGGCCAACAGCGAGTGACGGTCGACGTGAATCCGAAACCGCTCCAACAAGTTAATCCCCATTACTCCAGCAACCCCATCAGGATGCACTTGCACGACTTCGTCGGGGCGGAAAGCAACGTAGGGAGAAAAGTCAATTGATTCGCAAACGACGGGTCCCACATTTCCAGCAGGTCGTCGAAGCGAATTACAGAGGCGTCGGTCGAGCACGCTGTCGTAACGCGACGATCCAATCGCCATCGCCCGCTTCGGTAGCTCACTGGCCCCTTGTGAAATGGCTCCTTGTGAACTGGCCCCTTGTGAACTGGCTCCTTGTGAACTGGCTCCTTGTGAACCGGCTCCTTGTGAACTGGCCCCTTGTGAACCGGGACCTTGCAAAGTCACTGGCAGCCAGACGAGATCATTTTGCAACGAGATCGGCACAACCACATCACCCAACAACGGATCGCCTTGCTGTTGCTCTAGCTGCCCGGGGGGCGCGAGCAAAACCTGCCCGCGGGGCAAGTCAAAGATGACATCAAAGTGCTTCAGGATGTCACCCCCGATGGCGCCCGTTAGCGCGTTCTCGCCCAATTCGCGCGAGTGGTATTTTGTGAACGTCTCAAACTCTTCCTCAGGCCCGAGTTCGCGGCGGGCGATTTCCAATGTGAAATCGGGAAAATGAAGCGTAAGCGGGAGCGGCTTCCCAGCGGGGGTTTCCGCCGGCAGTGGGGCTGCGGCGCGATTGTGCAATTGCAGACCAAAAGCACCATCGAAGTCGAGCCAAAGATTCACGGGAACCCTCAGTCTCGGCCCGGAGATGTCACAAGCAACAATCAACCGACCGTCAACGACGCTGACCGGGATCGCCCCGCCTTGGTCACTCATCACCGGCGGTCGGTCAACCGATGGACTGACCTGGGCCGACGCAAATGACGACACCAGCATCATCCCCACCAAGATTGCGGGGACGGAAAGCGACAATCGGGGGCTAAAACGAAAAGGGTTCGACATAGGTTTCCTGGCTGGATGATCCACCATGGTAGCCAAACGTGGCTGGGATACATCAATTATTGATTGCTTCAGGCGACATTCCACCGATGATTGCCAGGCCTCGGGCGATGGCCCGTCGAAGCAGGCGAAGAATTCAACCTTTCCCCGTATGATACAGGCGATTCACCGTATGATACCGGCGATTCGGGGGAGTAAGGGACGAAGGGCCCGACAAAAAAAATCACCCTACCGACAGTGATTGTCAGCAGGGCGATTCATGTTCAATTTGATTCGGGCGAAGCGACCTTCATCGCGAGCGATCAGCTCACTTTTTCGGCGTGCCCACAATTTTGCCGAACGCGAAGGTATCGGCGATCATTTCAACTTCAATTTTAGCTGCGGTTGGTACGCTCACGGCGACCGGTACAAAGCCGCGGCCTCAGCAGGATCCCGGTAAGATCGCGACCTCCAGAACCACTCCCGTGTCCGCATCCAAAATTTTGAACTCCGGCGATTTGCCGATCGGATTCCACCCGGCGTACTGCTCGCCAGCACGCCCGTAGTACCAAATGTGATCGGGTGAGAATTGAACCTGGTTGCCTCGCCGAGCGAATTGGAACTCCGATTCGATCGGCCCGCCCCAATCAAAATCAGTGGTTGAATCAGCCGCCAAAGTTAGTGGATCCATACGACCGGATGCGATCTGAACTCGATGGCTTCCCAACCCGAGGACCCCACCGACGATTGAATAAGTTCCTGCCGGCACTTTGACCGGTCCTTGAATGGCCCCCACATCACACGAATGCTGACCATCCTCCGATACGATCACCGAGGAGAGCAGGACCGCCTTGGAGTGGAAGGATGTGGACATGTCGATCTCCGCCGTCTCACCGGTAAAGGCCGTGAACTCGATCGACGCACCCTCACCTACAAATTCAATGTTGTGCAGAGTGTCATCGACTTGAATCGTCTTGGACAACAACATCGCATGATCACTGCTGCCAACGACCATCGCGTCTTTGCCAAAATCATCAAAGCGACCATTCCCGTTCTGGTCGATGATGCGAATCGGAACCGGCCCGGCTTCCGCGGAAATGATTCCCGCCATCGCGCCGCCGGGCGCCCACTCCCAACCGTTGGCATCCTTCCTGAGTCTGGCTGCGTACCGCAGCGGTTCGCCCGCCTTGGTCTTGCCAGTTAAGACAACCCGAGTCGTCGAGACATTTGTTTTGGGATCAACCAGTGGCTTGATCGTACGATCGAGCGTGCCATCACCATCGGTGTCGAAACGAAGGCTGTTGCCTTCCAATTCGACCATAAATTGGTCACCACCAGCATGGGGAATCTTGATCCCCTCTTTCACCGGGAACCACTTTTCAGCGGGCAGATGAATCGACCAAGTGCGATAGCTTCGATAACGCAAATCGACTGTCTCGGATGCGTCGGCACAGCACGGCCAACAGGCCATCGATGCGACCACAACACCCAAAAGGAACCGAATCATAGATGTCCCCCGGCAAAGAGTAGCTGAACGAATTTCGCCAGTGTACTCGATCGTCGCGCGGCTCATACAGACGAGAAATCGACAAATCAGCCGATTCACCGGAGCATTCGAGGCCCAAATCAAACCGTCTTTGCCGTCTACAGCCTTTAATCCAGCGGTTTGGCATCGGTGGGAGTTGGATCTGCCGCAGCTGGGTCAGTCGCAGTTGGGTCAGTCGCAGTTGGGTTGTACAAAGTTGCCAGCATCGACACGAAATCATCAACGCCGCCCCCACCCACGTGCTGACCGAGCGACTCCCCCTCGGTGTCAAAGCAAATGAAGGTTGGGTAAGCACGGACTTCGTTTTTCGTCGCCAAATCGACCTGTTGTTCCGAATCGATGTAGACCGGCACAAAAGGGGCAAGAGCTTGCTTGGCCTCGTCAGTCGGATAAACATTGGCGATCATCATCTTGCACGGCCCACACCAAGAAGCCGAAAACATCGCCAAAACTGGCTTTCCCGTCTCAGCAGATTTCTCACGTGCTTTTTCGAAGTCGGTCAGCCAGTAATCGGGCAAATCATGACCGCCGCCAGCCGGCACCGGTTGGACCGTGACAAAGACCTGCTGAAACACTTCGATCCGCCGCTCGAATTCCGCATCGGTGATCGTACCGTCGGCATCCTGGTCGAGCAAAGTCACAAAGGTGGTCAATTGCTCATCATCAGCATTGGCGATCCGTCGCTCTGCATACGTCCGCAATTCTTCTGTCGTGCGGTCCTTCGCCACCGCGAACCCACTCGAAAAAGCGACCAGAAAAACGGCACTCATTGCACTTCGAATTGCCATCAGATCACGCCTTGAAAATTTCACGAGCACTTCACACCGTCGGTCGACAGCCGACCCATTGAAAGAAAGCATTGCCGACCCGTCGAAAGGACAGTGTGGTGTAACACCTGCCATTTTGCAAATGTGGATTACCCGCCACCTGAACCCTAACGACCAGATCACCAATAGATCCAGATCGCTGATAGAACGAAACCAACGTCAAGAAAAACCAGGGATCGCTTGCTTCCCTAACGAAGGACCATCCCAGACAGACGACCGGGCAAATTAAACCAAGACACCCGGCAACATTTCTGTGCTGTCGGCAAACCGGGTCGCTCCGGTTCCAAAGGCGTTCAGCATCGAAGCGTACAAATTCGCCAACGGCGTATCGCGACTGCACTCTAAGTGTTGCCCCGCAGCGATTCGTCCACCGCCACGCCCAGCCAACAGGATTGGCAAGTTGTGGGGACTGTGACTGTTTCCATCCCGCAAACCTGAGCCATACAAGATCATCGAATGATCGAGCACCGATCCATCGCGTTCCTGCATCCCCGCAAGCTTATTCAACAGATAAGCGTACTGTTCGATGTGCCAAAGGTTGATCAACTGGTACTGCCGCAGCTTGTCCTGATTGTTTTGGTGATGTGACGTATCGTGGTGCCCACCCGACACTCCATCCAAAAACGAAAAACTGCGGCCGCTAACCGCATTACCAAACATAAACGTGCACACCCGCGTTGTGTCCGTTTGAAATGCCAAGGCGATCATATCAAGCATCAGCCGAACCTGTTCGACATATTGATCGGGGCGTTGGTCACTCGGTCGATCCGCAAGATCCAAATCGACCAGTGGTTGCCAATGCTTGACACCTTCCAGCTGCTGACTTTGCAAACGTTTTTCGATTGACCTCACCGATTGCAAGTACTCGTCCATCCGCTGTCGATCGGATGCTCCCAGCGATCGCTTCAGTTCGCTGGCATCACCTAGAACACGATCGAGCAGCAATTGATCACGCGCACCAGACCCAGTCTTTGGATTCGCAGCGCGAAAAAGTCGCTCAAACACCAACCCAGGATTCAGCTCTCGCGCCAACGGACTCGTTGGTCCAGACCAAGCAATGTGCGAACCATAGACACGGGTGTAGCCGACGTTCGTATCGACGCCAGTCGTGACGGGATCAATCCCCAATTCGAGCGACGGAATCGGTGTCTGCTTGGCGGCATGCTCGGCCGCCACTTGATCCATCGACCGCCCGTTGCAATTCAAATCAATCCCGAGAGATTTATTGATCGTCGTGCAAGTTAAAAACCCCGATGTCTTGACGTAGTGACCGTCACCGACGTTGCTGCCCTGGTTCCAAAGATTCGTGAATACTGACAATTGGTCCCGCAGTGACGCGAGTGGCTGTAGCGTAGGAGACAGCTTGAAATCACGTCCGACGCCTTTCGGGGTCCACATTTCTTGGTGGACACCGTTCGGGACAAACAATGCTGCCATGCGAATCGGCGCATCGCCAGGCGTTTGCCCCTCGTTTTCGGCTGCCGACACCTGCTTCGGCATCATCGCTTCGAGCCACGGCAGTGCCAACGCTGCACCGGTTCCACGAAGCAAGCTTCGCCGCGAAAGCGGATTCTGTGAATTCACGCGTGGCCGAACAGTAACACTCATGGACGCATCATTCGGTTGGAGGGTGAGTTTGTTTATATCGAAACGGAACGCTCTTCACGATCTCGGTCATCAACGTCTGGGCTCGATAATCTTCGGCAGCAAGCTTCCGGACAATCGATTCCACCACGCAAAGGTCTTCATTCGTCAGGCCGCGAGCAAGTGAGAACCCCAGCACCTTGCGGGTCAGGTTTCGAACGAACTGTTCTTTCCGCTTCAACAGCAGTTGCTTCAGTTCTACCGGCCCATTGAATTGTTCACCACCGGGCAATTTGCCGACCGTATCGATCCGTGCAACACCGACACGGGTTCGCCAGCCTCCGAGGACATCATAATTTTCCAACCCGAAACCCAATGGGTCCATCGCATCGTGGCAGGTAGCACACACGGGGTTGGCACGATGCACTTCCAATTGCTTACGCAATGAACTCGGCTTCAGCGCACCAGCGTTTTCTTCAAGCGAGGGTACGTCGGGTGGTGGTGGCGGCGGCGGCGTGCCAAGCATCGTTTCAAGAATCCACTTACCACGCAGCACTGGGCTCGTGCGATGCGGAAGCGAGCTGACGGCTAAAACCGCTCCCATGCCCAATAACCCGCCGCGATGGTGGGCCGCCTGCAATTCAACTCGCTTCGGTTGCTCGCGGAATTCTCCACGCACACCGTAATGTTGCGCTAATCGCCGATTGACGTACGTAAAGTCAGATTCAATCAAGTTCAACAGTGATCGGTTCTCTGCAAGCAGATCCTCGAAGAAAAAGATCGGTTCATATTTCATTCCCCCTTCCAGCTCGGAGTCATACCGAGTCGCAATCGAAGGGTCTGGCTTGAACTCTCGTCCGAGGGCCCGCGTCCCAAGCCACTGTTCAACAAAACTGGTTGCGAAACCGCGGACCTTTGAATCGCGGCGCAAACCGCCTCCGTCAATCTCGCTCCGCAGCATGCGTTTTACTTGTTCAGCAAGAACCTGCTCGTCGTGCAATTTCTCTTCCGCCGCCAACCGCAACAATTCGGCATCGGGCATCGATGCCCACAGGAAATACGACAATCGCGACGCTAGCTCGTAGTGGGAAATCGGTGTCAACTCTCCCGGCTTGCCTGGTTGCTCGTACAGAAACAGGAATTTAGGTGACACCATCGCGGCGACCAAGGTGAACTCAATCGCGCTACTGTATGCCCCATCCTCATCGAAGGCTTGCGTGAACAGATCCAGATAGTGCTGGGATTCTTCCTCGCTGACCGAACGCCGAAAGGCCCGCGGTAAAAAGGCATCGAGTACCATCCGTGCCGCTTGCTGCGGTGACCGCTGCTCGCTCGGATCGGCCACGATAATCCGCTTTCGATCGCCGGGATCCTTCAAGGCGTGTCCGATCGCCGATTGGGCTGCCTGCAAATACTTCTCGGCATAGATCGGTGAGATGAACAGGGTTTCAGATGCATTGTCGAATCCCTCGCCACCCGCCCCGTCCACTGGCAAGGCGTGTGCCGCGTTGATCGGAATCCCAAGCAGATCACGAACCGTGTTCGCATACTCAGTGCGATTCATCCGACGAATCATTGGCGGGCCGGGCGATACCCCATCATCGCAAACGGCTGCAAAAATCGTTTGCCGAATCCAAGCGACAAATTGACTTCGCAATTCCGCCGGCGGCTGCTCACTTTCTTGCGGCGGCATCTGTCGCTCACCGACGCGAGTCGCAATCTGGTTCCAAACATCGATGGAATTAGAAACGTCTTTCGCCGTGGAAAACAAGCTCAAGTCAGGGCCTGATTCGGCATCCTCGCCTTGGTGGCACTCAATACAGTGATCGCGGACAAATTCAACCGCCGCTGATTCTGTTAGCGGTGCAGGTTCATCCGCAGTGGCACTCAAACTCGAGAACGCAGCAACGAGTAACGCTGCATTCAGTTTGGCACACGCGGTCAAGTTCGATCGCGGTTTCATGGTGGCGGGAACAGCAGGTGGGGGCGGCAGGTGGGGGCGGCAGGTGGGGGCGGCAGGTGGGGGCGGGGCATCAGTCAGGCGGGTCACTTGATCGGCGAGTTCGCCGGTCAAGTGAAAGTATATCGTAGTCGCCCGCACATCGCTGCCGAATCGTTTGTTCCACCGATCCACATCAATTTCAATGGCAAGCGTCGAGGCATTCCCTTATTCCGCTACAGATTACCGTGGTGCAAGCTCATAGAGTTGGCCGAACTACGGCCAACTCTATAAGCAGGTCATGTTCAGAATCCAGATTATTTACCGCATCCAGATCATTTACCGCAGCTACGGGGATTCGCAGGGTCAGCCGCGATCTTGGTCTGCCGCGAGCGATCCAGCAGCCGCAAGGCTGGATCGTCATTTCACTGACGCAAAGTCTGCAACCTTAATCGGACCAACAGCTCGTCCAACGCGTCGAGGGCCGACGGTGCCTCAGGCAGCATTGATTGCTGATGAGCAGTTTCCAGCACATCGACCAAACGCAGGTACTCACTCTGATAAAAATCCAAATCGGCAGCGTCCAGCGTACCTTTCTCTGCCCCCTGACGTTTGCGGGCAACCAACTCATCGACATAGGCCAGTTTTTCGTTCTGATTCAGCACGACAAGATTCGCCTCGACCCTGCCCGTTCGCATCAAGTGGATGCCGGTTAACAAAACACGAAGGGTGTACAGCAGCGGCTTGATTCGTGGCGGAGATTCTTTGGCAAACAACTTCCACTGCCTTGCAGCAAAACCGAGGTAGTGATGGGCATGATGCTTCGTGATGCAATCCGCCGCAATCTTTTTGAGTTCGCGATGCTCGGGGGTTGTGTGTACTACGAGTGGCGAAAACACCTGCTCAAGCACGTAGCCATTTCGGCGCAGCATCAAGGAAAAAAACTTGGCGGCATCGTGTGTCACCAAGTCAATTTCCCAACCATCATCGATCTCGTCCTTTTCGAATGTCTCGATACCCTGCTTCAATCCGACCACCGTCTCAACCGGCAACAGATGCACACCGCGAAGGTCGAAATCAGAATCAGGAGAGGGAAAGCCATACAAGTGTGCCCCACTCACGGTAACAAACATCAATGGAAACGGATGCGATCGCACCTGCTTCATCATCCGGTCATTGTCAATCATCGATTCCTGGCTCATGGCAGCTTGTCCTCACACGCCCGACGGCGTGCAGTGATTAGAAAAGTATTGGCTTGTTCATAATCGGGACGGTCCGGCAACGCAGTGTTCCGAAAAGCAGCCTCGAATTCCCGCTGCAGATCTTGCCGCCAATCGTCCGCGTCAGCGAACAGCATTTGGCCGTGCTTGATCATGAGCAATCGCTCACGGTGCTCTCCCACGTCAACACAAACCACACCGTCGCGAAGGATTTGCTGCCCAGACAGCAGCAGTCGGATCAAATGCATGGCGTGCTTCCATTTCACTCGCCCCTGGTTGCGAAGATCCGTTTGCATCTTTTTAAACTGCGAAGCGACGTACCCTGAATAGGTTTGAAACACCAACTTGGACAGAAACGCGTTTCGCATCGCAAGCAATTCTTCCCCAAGGGGCGTCACCCGTTCGACGATAGGCGAAAAGAGACATTCGAGAACATTTGGGTTCGCTTTGAGTGCAAGCACGATAAACTTCTGCAACTCCCAGTAAACTTCCTGGGTTTCATCGTTCTCGAGTTGCTCAGGCACACCATAAAGTGACCATTGGAGTTCAGCGGGCGGCAAATAGATACCACGGCGATCAGTATCCGATTCCGCATCATCCAAGCCGTAAGCGCGCGAACCAATCACACACCGGAAAATCAATCGCTCGTACAATCCTTCGCTCATGATCGGTACTTCACCAGCTTTGTCCTGCCGGCCTTTGAACTCAGCAAGTCTTACGAGCTGATGATGATGAATCGAGGCTTCGACTCCGTCATTAAATTTGACGCGATACGAATGAGTGCGATCAATGGGTGAGCGGACAATCACGCCGACCGCCCCGGCCGGATGCGCAATCCGATCGTTCGCGGCCATGACATCTTTTTGGGCGACTACTTGCGTCCCGACACAATAGATCAACGGTCGACTTGGTGTACGATTCACGTGATTCTCTCCTCGACTCAGTTTGCAAGATCGCCTACACAGCAAACTCACCACACAGCAAACTCATCCAACCGAACAGACACAAACTTGCTCACGATACAGGACCCAACTTGCCGCTTCCCTGTCGCTGTTGCCTAATCCTGGCATTTCGGCCAATCCACCGCATCGAGTCAAGGTAACATTTCGCCCACCGAGCCCGACACACGGGGTGATCAGATTCGTTTCACCTTTGGTTCATCGTCGCAGGGAAAAATCCAATGAGCATTATCAGTTGGCAGGAATTCGAAAACGTTGATCTGAGAGCCGGAACCATCATCAACGTCGATGACTTCCCCGCAGCTCGCAAGCCAGCTTATCGACTCACAGCCGATTTTGGGCCTCTGTTGGGGACCAAGCAATCCAGTGCGCAAATCACGGCCAATTACACAAAGGACGACTTACTTGGCCGGCAGGTGATCGGAGTTTTGAATTTTCCACCCAAACAAATTGGCCCCTTTTGGTCTGAGTTTCTGATTGTCGGTTTCTATCGGGACGATGGATCGGTGATCTTGGCGGTCCCGGACAAACAGGTTCCCGATGGCTCCAAATTGGCTTAGCGTGAACACCATGACGAATGCCGACCTCCCACGCCGACGATTGATCTGGCTCGCCCACCGGTTTGTCGAAACGATGAACTGGGTATCGCCCCTATTTGGTCGCAAGAGAATCGAAAACATCACGACGGGCGAATTACAAAGACTGCAAGCCAAGCAAGACCGGTCCTTTGTGCTGGTCGATGCGAGATCAGAAGCAGAAATCGCGGTATCGACGATTCCAGACGCGATTCACCAGTCAGATTTCTCAGCTCGACAAGGAGAGCTGACCGGAAAATTGGTCATCGCCTTTTGTACCGTTGGCGGCCGCAGCCTATTGTTCGCACAGCGGTGTACCGAGGCAGGATTCGAGTCCCGCAATTATGCCGCCGGTATCCTTGGCTGGTGTGCAAGTGGGGGCCAATTGGTTGACCCCGATGGGCGACCGACCTCACAGGTCCACACTCACTCCCGCCTGTTTGACGTCCCGAACGGCTACGAACGCATCTGTTGAATCGAACTGGGTTGCCTGAATCGAACCGCTTGGGCCGACAGACTTGGATGCTGCTCGCTCCCCAAAGCTCGGCCCTCCTACGCGAACGCAAGTGGCGATCCCAACGCGAACCTGCTCCGGAACCATTCTGACTGCACGCATCCCTGCAGAACGTTCGGCAGCCGCTAAATCGATGCTGTAAGCTATCGACCGCTTCAGTCCACGTCCGCCTGACGTGCGACCGCAAACCAACGCAAACAGGAAATCTAATCTGATGATTCAATTGCCCCGTCTAGTGATCGTGCTGGCCGCTTGCGTGAGCGTACACACCACAGCGTGTCTTTCGGTGACGGCGGAAGATTGGCCGCAGTTCCTGGGCGGCGACCGCAATGGCACTTCACCCGAGGTGGGATTGATCGATTCCATTGACGCGCAATCTCCTGCCGTTGCTTGGCGCGTTCCTGGTGGCGTTGGGATGTCGGCGATCGCGGTCGCGGGGCGTTACGCGATCACGACCTGGAACGCAGGCGACCAACAATGGCTCGTTGCACTCGATGCAAAATCGGGAAACACGATTTGGAAAACCCCGATCGGATCTCGCTATACGAATTCAATGGGAGATGGGCCTCGCGCCACGCCCGCAATCTCCGAAGGTCAAGTCTTCGCTTACAGCGGGGCCGGTGAGTTGTTTGCTGCAGATTTAAAAACGGGCAAGGTGCAATGGAAATCTAATTCGGTTCGGGAAAGCAAGGCAAAACCATCCGAGTACGGGATGTCCTCTTCGCCACTCGTGCTGGATGGACGTGTCATTATCTACTCGGGCGGCGCGGAAGGGACCATCAGGGCCTACGACGCGAGTTCAGGAGAGATGGCCTGGTCAACTGGCTCAGGCAACGCCGGTTACTCATCACCAACTCTGCTGACAGTTGATGGGAGTAAGCAGTTGGTCTGTTTTACAGCGACCGGCGTGCACGGCATCGATCCAGCCAACGGTGAAGAACTCTGGAACTACAGCTTCAAAACACCCTACGACTGCAATACGGCAACGCCCATCACAATCGACGGAGGCGTCTTTATCTCGTCTGGCGAGAACCATGGCTGCGTTCTACTGGATGTAAAACGCGACAATGACGAATATCAGGTCACCGAGCGATGGTCATCACTCGAACCAAAAAGCGTGATGCGAAACGAATGGCAAACATCCGTTGTGGTGGGAGATTACCTGTACGGGTTTGATAACGTCGGGAGCGCCGGACCAATCACGCACCTGAGTTGCGTTCGCGCCAAAACGGGAGAGCCTGTCTGGAGCGAAACACGGTTCGGCAAAGCGAACCTCACACTTGCCGACGGCAAACTGTGGATCACAACAATGAAGGGTGAACTCGTCCTGGCTCGGGTGACACCGGAAGGCTACGAAGAACTCGGACGTCGCCGTCTGTTCGGCAAGACGCGACAATCGCTCTCAATTGCAAACGGACATGGCTTCATTCGCGACGACCGCGAAGTGATTTGCCTCAAGCTGTCCAAGGACTGATCAGCCCAATCAGTCACGACCTTCTGTCGTGACCGATGACCGAATCGCGAGCCAGGATGATCCCAGCGACTGCTCACGAACACCGCCCGTTAGCAGAGTACCCGCTTGCAGAGCACCCGCTTGCAGAGCACCCGAATTCGTGTCGCACCAAATGGAGCAGTTTTAACCTTCACGGCTTGATTCTGTTCCGATTCGCAGGCGACCGTTGGCGGGGTACAAACGATATCCTTCGGCACCATTAACATCGGCGCCGTGGACGATCATGCCGGCTACATTCGCATCCAACGACGCGAGTAAATCGGCAGATTTGCTCGCCGATGGCATGTCATCCTCTTCGGACTGAACGACCAACAGAACAGCATCGACACGAGGGGCAAGTGTGCTTGCATCGGATACAGTCAACATCGGCGGCGAGTCGACCAGCACTAAATCGAACTGGTCACGCCATACTCCTAACAGAGTCGGGACGAGTTCGGTGGACAGGAGTTGAGAGGGATTCGCTTGGCTAGCCCCGGCAGCCAGGATCGAAAGGTTGGCAACGGGGCCTGCTTGAATCGCCTCGAGGGAGCGCTGAGCCAACTCCTCACGCTCGATATCGTGGGAAGCTGTTTCGAGCAGCCAGCCAAGTCCATGAGCGTCACCGAGCTTAAAAATCCCTTGGATTTGGGGACGTCGCAAATCCGCATCCACAAGCAAAACCCGCTTGCCTGCCCTGGCAAGCGAGACAGCAAGATTGGCGGCGACGGTCGAGTTGCCGGCCTCCGGAGTGGCACCCGTAATTTGAATGATGCGACGACCGGCTGCGGCCTCACCAAACAGCAGCGCACTGCGAATCGAATTGAATTCCTCGGCCGCTTGGCTGTAAGGCGAATCGACCGTACTCAGTTTGAGAACCGACTGCGGATCATGCCGAACACCGGAGCGTTCAACGACATCGACCGGCAGCAAGGGGGCACCACCGATCGCTGCCTGCTGCGGTTGCGAGGCTCCTATTACTTCGGATCGGGGATCGGTCTTTCGCGGCGGTATTAAGATCGCCAAGAACGATCCAACCAACATTCCAAGCCCTCCCCCCATTGCCAACCATTTGACAATCGGTTTCGTCACGCGTCTGCCAAGCTGTGACTCATCGAGTGGTGTTACCCGTAATCCCTCGCTGCCTGCGGTAAGCTGCACGTCGTCCAAGCGTGACACGAGCTTCTCGTAGAGCGTGTTCTGCCTGGCAATGTCCCGATCAAATCGCTGCGACTCACGGATCGCGGCGATTTCTTTTTTAGCTCGCTCCGCTTCAAACGAGTAGGCTTCGCTAACCGTATCGATTTGTTGCTCAACGGAAGCGAGACGCTGCCGCAGCGCGTCGATCGCCAGATTGACGCGACGACGCGCCTCTTTTTCGGGATCCAATTCGTCATCACCGTTCGGCTCACCATTGGTCGTCATCAATTGCTTGATCAGTTCTTCTTTTTCGTCCTCCTGGGCTTCCATCCGCTCGACCTGTCGCTCAACCGCGCTGATCTGTTTGTCCACAGACCGGACGGTCGGATGACTCGCACCATAGGCTGCCAGCAAGTCTTGCCGCTCAAGCTGCAACGGCAGCAATTTTTCCTCTTGAATCCGCACAGAGGCGCGGTCGCGTAGTTCGTTCTGGAGTTGCTGCAATTGCCGCGTCAGGTTTTGGTCGATGACATCCGATGCTGTCTCGCCTTCGCCCCGTAGTGCTAACATCACGGTACTGGAATTGTCGCCCCGCTCAATCGATCGTTCAGCGGTATTCAGTTGGCTTTCAATTTCGGCCTTGGTGACCAGCAACTCTTGCTTTTGCGTTTGATAACGATCGGCAGTTTTACGGTGAACGCTCTGTGGTCTGCCGTCGATAAACACCAAATCCGTTTGCATCTTGAACTCGTCGTGCTGTCGCTCGATCTCCTGCAACTGGTCCAGCGCGGAGTCGCGAGCTTCAAGAATCTGCGTGATAACTTGAGCGTCTTTTACCTCAAACTTCTCCTCGGTGTGACGCTGATAGGCGGCCATCACCGCATCAACCACTTGCTGAGGCGTTGCCGGATCTAACGAGTCAAATTGAATGCGGATAACGTTCGTCGCCTGATCCGCAAAGGCTGGTTCGACCACAAACGCTGGATCGTGATTTAGTCCTGACGCGATTTGGCTCGGGCTCATGCCGATAAATCTTGCAGTCGTTGCGAGTTTGCCGGCCACCGCTGCACTTCGGAGCACTTGCTCGCTGCGAACGACAAGCACTTCATCGCTCAGCGGCGATCCATAATCCACATCGGCTTGTACGCGTCCAAGACCACGAAACTGAGCCAGATCAACAAACTGAACTCTTGCCTGGGTCCGGTAGACGGCGGGTTGCAGGAAAAAAGCAACCGCCGCGATGGCTGCACCAATCGATCCTCCCAGCAAAACCAAAAGAAGGATCCGTCGTAACCATCCCAGCGAGTCGCTGGGAGCCGCCAATCCGCCGTTCGGCGATCCGGGCGAAGCCCCAAGTCCCGAGGGATTGCTACGATGCAACGAAAGGTCAGTGCCGGAATTTCGGTGTTCCAATCGCATCAAGACAAACGCCATTCGTGGGGAAAAACATCAATTTAGGAGTATACAACCGCCACCTGAGAATAGGAACAATTCATTCATCAGCGAATCTGATTTCCCCACGCACTTGCCGTCAAAGATGGTCATCCTGAGGTCGGCTCAGCGTCACGCTGCACCGATCGTTTTGGCCAGGGAAGAACAAATGCCGGGATTTCCTTCCGTTGATCCGCGACGCCCACTGCTAGAAATAACTCGCCAGCAACCGATCGCGGGATGCTGCGGGGGTTCATCCGCGTGTGAAGACAGGTCGGCTTTGCCCGAATAAACCGACTGTAAGGGCTTAAGAATGCGGCGTTGAATCTTCACGACGGTCAGCATTGCAGCTTCGATTTCACAGGGAAACCTCGCTCCTTGCCTCGGACCTAATATACCAACGACCTAACTCTTACCGCATACTTTCACGGCTGACTGATCATGAAGAGAAAAAAAAGCTTCCTCGTGACGATCATCGGATTAACGATCGTCGGTAGCTTCGCCTGGAATTTGACGGCCAGGGGTGCCTACGAATCAGCGGCGTACCAGGTGGTTGAATCCGATGGCAAGATTGAGATTCGCGAGTATCCGGACCTGATGCTCGTCTCGACAAAGACCAAGTTTGATTCACAGGGCAATGACGGCAGCTTTATGCGGCTATTTCGTTATATCAGCGGCAACAATGACGCCGACCAAAAGATTTCGATGACCACCCCCGTTTTCATGGAAGGCCAAGGGCAAACCCCCACCGGAACGATGGGCTTCGTGATGCCTCAAGAAGTCGCTGAGGAAGGCGTACCTAGCCCGAAAGCGTCCGACGTAGAAATTCGACGTCGCCGCGGCGGCCGGTTTGCCGTGATTCGCTTCTCCGGAAAGATGAAATCCGAACTCGCTGCAAAGCAGGAAGAAGTACTGCGGGGCTGGATGAAGGAGCGTGGGCTGGATGGTGAAGCGACCGCCGAAGCTGCTGGCTATGATCCACCCTTCACACCTGGATTCATGAGACGCAACGAAGTCCTGATCCGTATTCAGGATGATGCGTCCGAAACATCGACACCCGAAACGCAGCCAGCAACGTCTTAGGTCCTTCATGAGTCAGGACGAGAAATCGAGTTGGTGCGTCGAAGTTTTTTTCGATGGCGACTGTCCACTATGTTGCCGCGAAATCAATATGCTTCGGCGACTGGATCGCCGAGAGCGAATCCAATTTACGGACATCGCAGTCGAAAAATTCGATCCAACCGCATACGGCAAATCGATGGTCGAGCTGATGGACGAGATCCACGGTCGACTTCCCGATGGCAAATGGATCATCGGTGTCGAGGTCTTTCGTCAGCTTTACTCGGCGGTCGGTCTATCGCCACTTGTGCGGCTCACGAGGCTCCCCGTGATCTCGCACGCACTCGATTTCGGCTATCGAGTCTTCGCCAAGCACCGCTTGCGTTTGACGGGCCGCTGCACCCCGGAAACATGCAAGATTGGCTGACAATCGCGGAGGCGTTTCTTCTTTTCCACTTTCCGCCCCGATGCCGACCCAACCGAACGAGAAATCGTTCCTCCGACTGCGAACGTTTCTCCGACTGCGACAAGCCTTATAATCTTCCTCATGTCGCAGGCATCCGAGGAACGCATCTTTCGCTACCGATCTGCGTCGCAATTGGATTGTGACGGTGATGGGTCGGTATTGCGTTTGGCTACCTACCGAGAGGGGAAGGATACGAATCCTTTTTTCTTTCAGGGCCGACTCAACACTCCGCGACGTGCAGCCGGTTTGCTTCGATCACTCATGACGGTCGTTAAGTCCCGTTTTCATATTCCGCCAGCGATGCTGGAAAGAATTCTCGCTGAAGCTGATCCCGTGGTGACGGCCAACGATGATCGCTTGCGATTCGAAGGTTTCTCTGCATGCTGCGGGGTTTACGCTCGAATCGATCTCCTCAACAACGCGTTTGAGGGCAGCCCGAGTGGAAGAGGAACGACCAATGTTGACTTCAACCAGCCGATGCTGACCGCCTTGGCAAGCATCAAGCAAACAGACAATGTTTCGCTCGCAATCGGCTCTGACCAAGTCGTGTTGAAGCGAACCGCGGATCAAGTGATCGAAAAGAAGGTCAAGCTTCCAATTCGATGGATGAAAGGTTTTGTTGAAGTCCAGACGGTTCAAAGCCGGATGCAACCCGTTCATCAAATCGATGGCATTCACGCACTGCGTTTCTTTCGATCGATGCCACGAATGAAAACGCATCGCCGTACAACGCATGTCATCCGCACGGGAAAAGGGCTGCGACTGTCGCAAGTTAAATCGAAGGATGCGGTACAAGTCGGCGGACTCGAGAGATTGAGAGTTCTCGAACCACTGTCAAGAAACGCAGAGAAATTGGTGGTGTATTCAGACGCGACCACAGGAGCCTCTGGATGGACACTGATCTTTCCTGACTGTCGTTTTCACGTAATCCTCAGCCCAGAAGTCTGGCGGGGATTTTCGGGCGAAGGCCAAGCATTGCAGTCGCTTGCCTCCGCCAACGACGCCGCGCTTCCAAAGGTGCAAGCTGCTT
The DNA here is from genome assembly GCA_029245125.1 of Rubripirellula sp. Lineage (GTDB taxonomy): Bacteria > Planctomycetota > Planctomycetia > Pirellulales > Pirellulaceae > Rubripirellula. Next base: position 41,212 of record JAQWPZ010000152.1, on the reverse strand, counting down.
TGAGATGGCAATCAATCATCAATCGTGATGAACTGGCAAACACAGAGAAGCTCGTAATCGCAAGCATCAATGCAGCGTTAAAAACACTGGGGACGCGTGGCTTGGTCGGATTCGACTTGGCTGAGCAAGCCTATTTCCATCGAGAGATGCCGTTTGACATTTCCCAAGTGGAAAAGCTGCAACCGCGACTGAAAGCCGCCCGCAAACTGATCAATGACAACAACATCCAGCTAAAACGACAAACCGAGGATCAGTTTGAATTCGCAGTTGCTGGTTCTGGAGTAGAGCACCGTGTCGTGATCCAACCCGGGGCGGAAACTCCTTCCCGATGCACTTGCCCCTGGCACAATAAGCACGGTTTAGAACGCGGGCCTTGCAAGCACATTCTGGCCGCGCAGATTGCAATTGAAGAATCAAAAACGGGGACCTAATCAGTGGCAAAACGGAAGCCGGCTTCGACCAAAAAAACCACGGCAAGCACCCGGCAGGCCAAGCAAGATGCCTGCCAGCAAACGCTTTGCGACAAGTTGCAGACGCTACTTGAGAAGTCCGACACCGAGACAAAAATCATTAAACTCCTTTTGGCTTTGGATGAAAGTGAGCGGCGGAAACTCTTTCCTGTCTGCCAGAAGAACTATCGTGTCACCCACGCAGACCAATGGACCGAGGATCCGCCTGGGACCTTTCGACAGAATCAATTGCTGTCGCCAGCGAAAGTCGCTGTTTTCTGCACCGCCAATTTCACCGAATTAAAAAAACTGGGACGTTGGTCGGCTCCCCAACCTCAATACGTTCTGCAGATACTTGAGCATCGCAAACCGAAATGGTGTGGTTCCTATGTGGAACAACTGATCGAGCAAGGCCAATTCTGGAGTCACTGGAAACTCTGTCGCGAACTCGTCCGCCGAGGACTCTGCAAGAAACCAGATCATCCCCGCTACTACACAGGGATGATCACAGGCTTAGTCGGCCGCTGGAGTCGTGGAAAAACCGATGCGTTGCGTGAACTGCGCAAGGATCCCGCGCTACTGAAAGACGAAATCTGGAGATTGTTCGAACATGAGGGCGAAGGCGACAATACGCTTGCAAACGTTGATCGGTGGGAAGCGTCAAATTGGTCTGGCGCCCTCGTCACACTCGCGCAGGAAGGCAAGCTGTCACGAGGTAAATTACTAGATGCGTCGCTAACTGCGTTAGAACTTGGGTTCAATCACTATCGAGCCCGCTGGTTCTTCAATTTCTTTGACCGCTTAGAACCGACCAATCCGGAACTAAGGAAACGGTCAACTCAAATCCTTGAGCTGATGGACAGCCCGACACCAAACGTCGCGCAGTGGGCTTTCGAGCACCAACATCGGATGTTCAAAGCAGGACTCATCAATGACACCTCAAAGATCATTACCGCCAGCGCTCCATTGCTAGGTGGACGACATAAGAAAACGGTGACCCAGGTCCTGAAATTGTTTGATGCACTTGCAACCAAGTCGCCTCAGTTTGCTCACGAGATTTGTCTTACCACAACGGAGGCCCTGAGCCACGAAAAGCCAGATGTGCAAAGATCTGCTTTCAAACTGATTCAAAAGCATGGATCGCCTAATGAGCCCAGCCTGCGTGAACAGATCGAGAAATACGAAGCTGTCGTGTCAGCGACAGTTGCCCAACAAATGAAGGCGTGGTTGGGAGTGAACGCAGACGAACAAGAGACCGAAGCGAATGCAATCGCGAAGCAACAGGCGGCTTCGTCCTTACCAATCAAAGCAAGTGATATTGGTAAGTTCGATGTTAAAGATGCTGAACGACTCAGGCTACCGATTTTGCTGGGGTCTCTAAGCACCACAACGACATCCATTCATTCCACGCCGGACGTCGCGGGCATCACGGGCGTCACGGACTTCGCGGGCATCACGGGCATCCCCGCGAACCTGTTTGACGGAACAGAGATTCCGCGACTTGATCCGCAACGAAAACTAAAACCCATTGGTGGATTTGACGAACTCATCGAAACACTTGGCCGCGTCATCGAGAACGACAATTTGATTGATGATGCAGAGCGGGCGGTTGACGGCTTGGTTCGGTACCACACGGAAAAACCAGCCGACTTTGACAAACGAATCGGACCAATCTTCAAACGGGCGGTCAAATTATCACAGAAAAAGGCGGCACCGTTCAGTGGCCAGAATACCACTGGTGACATCTGCGGGTTGATCATCGCTTGGACGCGTGGCGAACCAGTGACGAGCGAAATCATACTGAATGAATGGAATCATGAGCGGCGGCATATCCATGGGCTGTTTGATGAACCGTTCGAAGCCCTAATGCAGACAGCGAACCCAATGATGTTCCTGTCGCAGCGAATGTTGGACATTTGCAATATCCTGGTGACGAACCAAGTGACTCAGTTGCTTAGCGCACCAACTCATGAAGGTGGTTGGATCGATGCCAATTTGCTTGTTGAACGAATCAATCACCTCAAAATCTCGCCACCAGAAACTGACGTCATCCTTGCGATGCTGCGAGTGGCGCCGGACGGGCGCGGCACCGCGATCAAAAAGCTAAAACCTAAACTCAAAGGCGAGTGGATCAACGCATTGAAGCACGGGCTAGGGGCGGACAGAATTCGAATCGGAGAATCCGCTGCCCTGTGGGCCGCCGCCGCCCGCTGCCGTGCACCACGACAAGACGACACCAGAGTCCGGCAAGCGTTTTCAAAACTCGACCTGGAAGTCGGGAAGGTCGCCAAATTCGATGTGTCATTCAAAAATGAGCCGCGGTATCGGGCCGTTACCGGTCTACCACTAATGGCACCGGTCAACTTCCCAACTCAAATGTTGTATTACAACTTTGATCCCGCTTCGTCTCTCAGTCACCACGACATTGGCACGACGGCTGGATCGATTCACTGGCTGGCCAGCATGTGGCCAGCAGACCGGGAAATATTCTTTGCAGCGGGTATCAACTGCATCGGTTCAAATCTTGATTGGTGGGAGGCCGCATGGCACAACCGTTGCTTTTTGGAACCGCTGCTCGATCACGACACACCGCTGCTCGAAATGGGCAAGACACTGCTGCTGTGCGGTCTCGCTGCGAAGGAACCTGGTGAATATGGGTTGGCCGTTGATATCGCGATTCAAGCGATCACCGATGGGCGGCTTGGCACTGACAATCTGAAGGAAATGCTCGAGGTCGGTTTTGGATCGGGACACTTTAATTTGCAAAGATTGGCCAAACGATTGGATGACATCGCGACCACGAGCGAGCTTCACGCATACGTCATCATGCTCTCAACCGAGAGTGCCTTGCCAACCGTCAACACCAACAAGTTGCCACGTGGTCTCGGCGACGTCTTTGAAATGCTGAGTGAAATTGGCACACGAATCGGGAGAGCCATTGAGCAGCCGTCATCTCGATCACTACTAACCGGGATCAAGGGATCCGGAAAAGCCGCGAAGGCAGCCAAGCAATTGCAAAAACTCGAATTCGAATATAACCCTCATCGTTGCATCGCAGCGGCCGTTGAAAATCGATTCGAGCGTCTAAAAGAATGGTCAGCCCGAAAATGAGTTTGCGAGAGAAATCCCTGCAACCAACTTCGCCGCCTGCTGCTGAATCGAGCAAATGTCCCGGCAGCACGTCTCAACCGGCCAATTGCCGCCGACGACGATACGCAGGAGACTGCGTCAATCTGGAACGGTGATAACGGGCAGATTCTGCACAAACGGGAAACAGCATGATCGAACATTCAATTGGCGAATGGAGGACTTAGCTGCCGCAACTTGATCCGCGGGTGTTGTCAGACAAGAACGGAAAAAAATTGATACGCGCCGCGATTGGAATGTGAATCGGCAGTGAACGCAAAACGGCTCGGCGCCTTCACCGCAGACAGGGGTGTTGATCAGCCAGCGGATCAACACGGCAAACGGTCACTGCTTTTAAGCAAACGTTACGCCCGCGACATTATTCAGTCAAACCTGTTAGCCATCGAACCAGATGCCCTGTCACCGAGGCGGCAGCATCTTGTTGCACAAAGTGACTCGCGCCGGGAATGGTCACCAAGGTCAATTCGTTTTGAACTTGGTTCCATGTTCCATTCAACCCTTCAGGCAGCAACGCAGTATCTCCCAGTCCGTGGAGGAGCAGCACGGGGCATTTCACCTTGGGAAATTCCTGCTGAGCCTGGTAGGGCGGTCGAGGATAATTCGCTTTATAGAAATTCAACATGGCTTCAAACGACGAGCGTTGAAATGCTTGAACGTACTTGCGGCGAGCTTCGGGGTCCTTCACCCAAAACGTCAAACCTTGCGCGTTCAGCCTGCTGGCCGCATCAGGTTTTTGGAACTCACGGGCATAAGCCGAAGCAGCTTGCTGGTCAGGATTATTCGCGAGCTCCCGCGTCAGCCCGGCTGGGTGTGGCAAATTGAGCACCACCAACTTTTCGGTTCTCTCGGGTCGCTGCATTGCAAACGTCCACGCAATCATGCCGCCCCAGTCGTGCCCAACGACGATCGCCTGTTCTTGACCAAAATGGTCGATCACTGCCTCCACATCACCAACAAGTTTATCAAGCGTGTAGTTCTGTACTCCCTCCGGCTGATCGCTCCAGTTGTAACCACGAAGATCAATGGCAACGACCTGAAAATGCTCGGCCAAAGCGGGGATTTGCTCACGCCACGTGTACCAGTAGTCGGGGAAACCATGCAGCATCACCAACAACTTGCCTTGACCACGCGTCACATAATGCAGCTTGACGCCGTCGGAATCGACGAAGCCGTGAGTGCCCAGATCGGTCGGCTCGGGTTTGCCTACTGACTGGGCTTCACTGGCTGACTGGGTATCGCTAGCTGGCTGGGCTTCACTGGCTGACTCAGTATCGCTGGCTGACTGGGTATCGCTGGCTGGCTCAGTATCGCTGGCTGGCGTCTGCCCTGAAACGTCACCATCTTGGAGTCCGGGTTTTGATACCAGTTGGTCATAATTGCGGTAGACCTGATCGAATGCTTGGCCCGCTAATTGATGTTGTGAAGGCACATGTTGTCTTACGAAGATCTGGTACAAACCAAGCTCAGGAACGATGCGAAAATCCGTACTTGCATAACCACCCCATGAATATTGCTTGACTGATCGGCTCTCATCACCACTGCCAACTTCAATATCGTTGATGGCGAACCCGAGCCCAAACCGAAACTGGCCAGGCACATCCGCCAGCTGATCCGTGAACATCAACTGCAAGGTTTCGGGCTTGAGTATCTGGGTTTCGTTTCGCACCCCATCCCCAACAAGCATTTGGCAGAACTTGGCGTAATCTGCGGTTGTAGACATCAGTCCGCCACCACCTGACAAAAACTGGAAACCGTCGACAAAGGGGCTATCGGTGCACGGATCAACGATGGCCAATTTCCCCTGGCGTTTCGTATGGCAACTTGCAAATCGGCTTTGACGATCTGCCGGCACGCTGAACGCGGTGTCTTGCATCTCAAGTGGTTGCAAGACAGCTCGTTGCAGGTACTGATCCAGCGGAACACCGGACCAAACTTCGATCAATCGCCCCAGCAGGTCGGTACTGAAGCCGTAAGTAAATCGTTCGCCTGGATGATGATGAGCAGGAATCCCAGCCATCTTGATAGCGGCTTCCTCGATCGTCATCTCAGGTGGCAGCATCGCTTGCGGCGGCCGATACTTGAGCCCTGCCTCGTGGTAACGTCGATCGACTTCTGCGTTGCCGTTACCGCCATAAGCGAAACCCGTTGTGTGGCGAAAGACATCACGCACCGTGATTGGTCGTTTGGGAGCGATCGCCTGTTGTTTCTCGCCATCCCAAACGGAGGATTGCTTGAATGCCGGAATGTACTTCGAAACGGGATCGTCCAACTGAAATTTGCCTTGCTCATAAAGAGTCATGGCAGCAACCGACGTGATCGGCTTGGTCATAGAATAAATCCGCACCACCGTATTGGATCCGATCGGTGCACCGCTGTTGACGTCACGCACTCCCGCTTGGTGGGAATGAATGATCGTCCCGCCACGTCCGACCAAATGCACAGCACCTGCGGCGTCGCCCCTCGCAACAGCTTGATCGACCAAGGCCGCGATCTGATCAAATGCGACCGGTTCGGTTGCCGCCAAGTGCGGTGTGTTCCACGAAATCACCATCAAAGCTGTGGTGACCAGAACTCGTCGAGCAATAGCCGTCATTTCAGTCCTTCCGTTAAGATCGAATGCCGCCTGGCTGCGAATGCCGATGCAGCCATTGGAGCGGTCAGAGCACTGTATCGAACCCCTGCCTGAGATCTGGTCCGACAGCCGGGTATTCCCAAACCACAGCCTTGTGCAGCAGCGCTGAGATTGCGTTCGCCAACACAGGCGACGCACCGACGGGGATCGTTGGACCAACATCGTTGCAAATCGCCAGCTGAAGTCAAATCCCCGTGAAAGCCCCCCTTTTGGAGGAACATAGAGCTCACCGTGGCTCCACATTGATCGGGCATCGCGTATGGATGCCCCCAAGCCTTCCCTGCCAATTGAGCGTGGGACAGCAAGGAGGCTCAATAGTCAGCGGCCGCAATTTCGCGCAGAATGTCGGCCAGCACAACTCATTGACTACGCTTCGCCGACAGAACGATCACCTTGTCAAAGCACCTTCACGCATTCAATTCACAGCTGAGCAATCGTCGACTCAGCCCGATCCTGTCGTTGGCAACTATTCTCTTGATGGGCTGGCAGTTACCGAACGCGACCGCTCAAGAGCGGCTGGTGGATCACTTCCCCAATGCCTCGAAATCGGGGTGCATGGCCTGCCATGGAGAGATCGCACCGATCCGAGAAATCGGCTCTGAGATGCTGAATCAAATCATGGTCCGTGGTGAAGAGCGCGGCGATTCAGCCGGCTGCGTGGTTTGTCATAACGGCAACCCGTCGGAAACCAAAGACAAAACCATCGCCCACGGCGGCGACAATTTCTTCCCTGATCCCGGTAGCCCCTGGATCAATGCCGACACCTGCGGCCAGTGTCACGAGGAACAAGTCCGTGTCCAGTGGCAGAGTTTGATGATGACCGAGGCGGGAAAGATTCAGGGCACGTGTTGGTCGTTTGGCGCGCTGACAGGTTATGAACACAAGTATGCCAACTACGCGGTCAAGAATCCGACAGATCCAAAATTGCGACTCGGCACGGATCTCTATCGCCAATACATGCAGCGACTCAAGGAACTGGAACCGGATGTCTTCGTTGACTCGCACCAACCGCTGCCCGACGCGATCGGGTTCGATGAATTGGACAAATTAGAAGAGGATCCGACGTTGGCAGCGTTCACTTACATTCGACAGGAATGCAATCGCTGTCATCACGCGGTCAAAGGGCGTTCCAAGCGAGGTGACTTTCGCGGCATGGGATGTTCGTCATGCCACATCCCCTACAGCAACGAAGGATTCTACGAAGGACCTGATCTATCGATTCCCAAGGACGAGCCAGCCCATCCATTGACGCATCAAATCCAGGGCACTCGTGAAGCAACGGTCACACTGCATGGCGTCAGCTATCACGGCTTGCCGGCTGAAACTTGCACGACGTGCCACAACCGCGGAAAACGAATCGGTGTCTCATTCCAGGGCTTGATGGAATCTCCCTACGCAGCCCCATTCACTGCAGAGGGAGACGACCAGCCTGGTTTGCACACCAAGCACTACATCGCAATGGAACAGGACATCCATTACCAGAAAGGAATGAAGTGCCAGGACTGTCACACTTCGATTGATATCCACGGTGATGGGTTCTTGGCCCCGACCAATCTTGCGGCAGTGCAAATTGAATGTTCCGACTGCCATGGAACGCCCGATCAATACCCGTGGGATTTACCGATCGGTTTTATGGACGAATTCGCCATGGAGTCGGCCGAAGGTGAGCCGCGCGGTCTCGCCCAGCAACAGCTTCCGCACACCTGGGCCGGAACAGCTCACGAGAAAAAGGATGGTTTCCTGCTTACCGCTCGTGGCAATCCCTACGAGAACGTGGTTCGGGACGGAAACGAAGTCATCGTCTATACCGCCGAGGGAGCAGACCTTCGCTTAAAGCCCTTAAAGAAACTCGTGAAAGAAAAAGCGATTAGCGAGCGAGGCTTAGTCTCGATGCAAGGAGTTTCTCAACACCTCGACAGAATGGAATGCTACACCTGCCACGCCAGTTGGACGCCGCAGTGTTACGGCTGTCACGTCAAAGTTGACTATAGCCAGCGAGACCTATGTCCCGAAATTGATGAATCCCGAATGGGATTCGACTGGATCGCCGCAGGTCGCAAGCACATGCAGCCAGAATTTCGCGCTGACGACGGCGAGTCATCCTACGACCTGATGATCCCGGGAAAAGTGAGCGAACAACGCAGCTACTTGCGTTGGGAAGAACCGATGATGGGAATTAATGGCGAAGGCCGAGTTACACCGCTGGCTCCCGGATGCCAGCCGGCGATCACGATCATTGGTGCGAACGGCAAACCCATTCTGACCAATCACATCTTCAAGACCCCAAGTGGGATGGAACGAAGTGGCGAGGAAGGTCAGTTGGCAATTGACATGAGTCCGACACAACCACACACGATGACCAAGAATGCCCGAACTTGTGAATCGTGCCATTCGTCCGACAAGGCGTTGGGGCTCGGGATCAGTGGAACCCGGCCGTGGAACGAGAAACACGTTGTCGATCTCGAAACAACTGACGGAACCATTCTGTCAAAACGCGCGCAACCTCAAATGGAAGCCATCGAAAATCTTGATCACGATTGGTCGCAAATTGTCGACAAGGATGGAAACCAAGTCGCAACGGTCGGGCACCACTGGAAACTATCCCGCGCCTTCACAAAAGAAGAGATCGAGCATATGACGCGGGAAGGAACCTGCATCGCCTGTCACCAAGAGATCCCCGATCAATCCGTTGCCGTCAATTTGCTGCACCACTTGGCGAAGTACTCTGGTCAATTGCCAAAAACGAATGAACAGCACGCCAATTTGGTTCAAAAAATCGTGCTGTCCTCTGCTTGGTTGCAAGTCCTGGCGGTACCTGCATGTCTGGGAATTATTGCCACCATCGTCATTCGGCGACGAAGAGCGAAGCGACTCAAAACGTCAACCAGTTCGCCAAGCTAATTCACGGGCATTGTCCCAGCGAAGCCTTTCCCCCGCGAAGCCCGGCCAAGCACTGGGCACGCGAAGAACGGAACGAAACAAGAGCGATTCCGCTTACTGCCCGTCATTGGAGCACGCTCGATTACAATGCTCCGGCTGAATCCCACGCAGGAATCCCATCTCTGGGAAACCCATAACCCAACTCCCGCTCACCGAGCGTCTCTTTGCCCGAGGACTTGCTGTGAACAGAATTTGGATTTCGCTGACACTGCTGTTACTGATCAACCCGTGGTCGATAGCGGCGACAAGCAAGCCGAATCTCGTTTTCATTTTTGTTGACGATCAAGGCTACTACGACCTCGGTTGCTATGGGGCCACTGAAGTGGCAACACCACGAATCGATGCCTTGGCAGCGGCGGGAACACGCTTGACGGACTACTACGCGGCCGCGCCCATTTGCAGTCCTTCACGAGCAGGTTTGCTAACGGGTTGTTACCCCCGGCGAGTTGGGAACGAAACCTGGGTCCATCGGGCTGACTCGAACTCTGGCATTCATCCAGATGAGTTAACGCTCGGTGAGTTAATGCAAGACAACGGTTACGCGACCGCCTGCATCGGCAAATGGCACCTTGGATTCCACGATCCGTTTCTGCCAAAAAACCAAGGATTCGATCACTACTTTGGACTGTTGCACAATCTGGACGATGTGGAAATCGTTTACTTCAAAGATCAAGGTGGTGTGCCGTTGATCCGGAACGGTGAAGTGGTCAAACGCCCAGCTGATCCCGCCGAGCTGACAAAACTCTATACCGATGAAGCGATTAAGTTCATGCAGCAGAATCGCGAAAGACCCTTTTTCTTGTATTTGCCGCACACGATGCTGCACAACCCGCTCGGAGTGAGCGAAGCATTCAAAGGAAGTTCGAACTGGGGCGAGTATGGCGACGCCATTCAAGAACTTGACCACAACGTCGGTCGCTTGATGGATGAGTTAAAGAAACTAGGAATCGCCGAGAACACGATTGTCGTTTACGCATCGGACAATGGTCGCGGACCGGGTCGAACTCCCGAGCAAAAAATTCGCGGCTGGAAATTGTCGACTTACGAGGGCGGCATTCGCGTTCCGGCGATTGCGTGGGGCCCAGGCCAGGGATTGCAAACAGGGGTCGAATCATCAGCTGTCGTACGTGCGATGGACTGGTATCCAACCCTCGCCACTTTCGCAGGGATCAAAGTCCCAGAGGAACGCGTCATCGATGGACGTGACATCAGCCCCTTACTGAAGGGTGAAACTCGCATTGTCCCGCCACCTGGGATGAAGAAGTCGCTGAACGCAACGGTCCCGTTGCGACGACGTTGGGATCCGTCCGGTGAATGGGCTCAAATCATCAACCGCAATGAATACAACGATGCGTTCTTTTATCACGGCAGCCATGGTGCCTTGGCTGCCGTCCGCTGGCGGAATTGGAAATTAAAACTCAATCCCAGTCTCGAACTCTATGACCTGTCGCAGGATCCTGGCGAAAAAAAGTTGGTCAGAAATCGTGATATCTCGCGGAAGTTACGTGGGATGGCAAACCTGTTTCAACATGAGATGCGGCTTGACGCACGATCAGCGGGCGAGGTCATCCCCGCACCGAGTCCCGATGCACGAACCATGACCCCAAGGTCTACCGTCGCAAGTTTGAACGTGGAACGTGACGTGACCTATGCGAATTACGGTGACCGAGCATTGGCAATGGATCTGTACCGACCGAAAGAAGAATGGGGGAAGCTTCCAGCCATTGTCTGCATTCATGGCGGTGGCTGGGCAAAAGGAAATCGGTCGAGTCATGCGAACGTGGCGCAAGCGCTGGCATCAAGGGGTTACGTCACCGCGACGATTTCTTACCGTCTGAGCGGTGAAGCCCCTTTTCCCGCAGCTATCCACGATTGCAAAGCAGCCGTCCGATTCCTGCGGGCCAACGCCGATCGGTACGGGATCGATCCTCAACAGATTGGAGCGATCGGACTCTCTGCGGGAGGACACTTGACTGCGCTGCTGGCGACGTCAGCGGGGATCGAAGCATTGGAGGGCAACGGTGGCAACGCGGAATTCAGTAGCGCCATCCAAGCAGCCATCCCAATGGGAGCGCAAACTGATCTGCAATCAGAACGTGTGCGGGATGTCTCGGCAAGCGAGGCTCGCGGACAAATCTGGCGACAGTTTCTCGGCGGGTCACAGCAACAGCAACCCGCCGCCTATCGCCTCGCCTCGCCGCTCGAGCATCTCGACAAAAGTGATCCACCCTGCTGGTTCATTACGGGTGAGAAAGATGATCCCAGTACGCACGCAGATCGATTCCGACAGCGGGCGAAGGAATTGGGAATTAGCAGCGAATTGACCATGATCGACGCTGCTCCCCACCCGTTTCTTGGCAAACAAGTCTGGTTCGACCAAATGCTTGAAACTGCCGACGGACTGTTTCGGCAAACACTCAAGTAACCTGTGCTGGGCCTGGCTTACCACGAACGGCTGGCGTTAAAAAAGCGGGGCAATCGCCGCGGAAACACGCAAAACCGCCTACTGTTTGGCCCCGAATCCTCTTTCGCCGCCAGCGTCTCGATGGATCGCCGCCGGCGTCTCGATGGATCGCCGCCGGCGGGGGGCAACACAATTCCTGGCAAACAAGGCCGGTCGGCCGAAACCGGAGGAGTTAAGATTGAGCGGCTAGGGACCGCAAGCGGGCTCGCCCACGAACTCGCAAATCGGGTGAAAATGCACTGGCAACTGGAGTTCTGGCCACCGGAGCATTACGCCATCCCCAAAAAAGAATTTGGGAATTTCCTAAGAAACTGATCTCAGCCGGGTCTTCTTCTATAGAGCGTGAAATCGTCCTGATTCAGGGCTACCCGGCGCAGCATAGAGTCAATGTTGAAACCGTCTCCGCAACGAAACCCGTCCGGTGATCAGAAAGTGTGTGAGTACACGCTCCGATCGCTGTTTGACGAACAGGAGACTCCACTACTGCACTATGCATACTCGCTGATCGGACGCCGGGCGGTAGCTGAAGAGATCGTTCAGGAAGTGTTTCTGCAGCTCCATGTTCGCTGGGACAATGTCGACTCCCCCAAAGCATGGCTGTTTCAGAGCGTCCGCTACCGCGCTTTCAACTATTTACGTGACAACCGCAAAGAAACCCTCTCCAACCATCAAGAGGAGGCCGCGAGCAACATGGATTTGCAATCACCCGAAACGGCACTGATGCGGATGGAGGCCACCGGGACGCTGCGGAAATGTCTGGAAGAACTGAGTGACAGCGACCGGCAACTCGTCAAACTGAAATATTTTGACGGCTTGAAATATCGTGATATCAGTGAGCAGACCGGCTTAAGCATTGGGAACGTCGGCTACCGATTGCACCATATTCTCAAAGAGCTGGCTCAGAAATTGAGTCCACTTGGCATGGACAATCTCTCATGAACGAAAAATCACACCCCGGTTCAATCGACCCCCAACTCGAAGCACGCCTAGTGGCGCTCGTGCTCGGCGAAGCGTCCGATTTCGAGCGGGACGAATTGAATCGCCTGATTGAACAAAGCCCCGAATTGGCGGTGTTCCTGCAAGAAATGCAAACGGTGCATGGATTGCTCCGCGAAGTGGGATCGGGAGATTCGATTTCAGAAACCGATGACTGGAAGCTGCCGTCCAAAAAACGAAACGCCGTCCTGGCGGCCATCGATGGCCAAGCAGCCCCACAGACAATACCCGCGGCCACCATCGACTTGATGGACGATTCAGCTTCGCAGCGAAGAAGATTGATCCGAAACATCGCGTCGATTGCCGCAATGTTTTTGTTCATTGGCTTCGTGTGGACCGTGATGAACGCGCAATATAGTGAGTCCACAAGTGTCGCAGGCTCGAATGCATTCGAATCTGCCGTCGAAACCCCGGCTACAGACGGAGGGACTCATCTTTGGTTTGATTCGATGACGGATGGTGCGGCTCCAGGCCTCCCCAGCGATGCCCTCGAAGATGAAGAAGTGGAAATGGATTTCGAGGAACAGATGGTACTCGAATCGCCAGCCCCCATCTCAGCAGGGGAGTACAAAGCTGAAGGCAAGCCACAAACTGTGCGGCCATCACCACCGACGAGCGGAATGATGGCCGACAACCCAACGGCATCACCACCGCCCGCTCCTCCAATGCCGAATCTCTCAACAACCGAGGGTGATTTCAGGTACGAGTACTCGGACGGCAGGACAGCAACCTTTGACGCTGAAGCCAAACAGCAGCAGGGACAGCAGCAACAGCGACAAACACGTTCCAGAACTGCTCCGGATCAAGGATTGGTTCCCAACATCACGAGTGGCCGCAGCAAGGGAAGCAACATTGCGAGTGAAGAATCGAGGGATGGCCGACTGTACCTTGGCATAGATCAGTCAGCGGCAAGCAACAGTGCCTTCGGAGAAACATTGCAACGACCAAGTCCGGGAATGAATGGACCCGGCAGAGGTGGCCCCAGCGGTAGTACCGTTCCTGACCTGAGCGACATGGATATGGATATGGGGATGGATCAAGAGATGACTGGAGATGACTTGCTGGGAGGCATGATGGGTGGTGGCCTCGACGGTGATATGGGCGGCATGGGTGGTATCGGCGGTAGCGGCATGGGTGGTATCGGCGGTAGCGGCATGGGTGGTATGGGCGGTGGCGGTATGGGCGGTGGCGGTGGTGGCGAAAAGCGAGGTGAACGAACGGCTGGCAGCATGGTGCCGGACGATGCAGCAGCAAAAGAAAATTCCATCGACTTACCTCTCAATCAAGCAACACCTCAAGATAGGTCTGCACTAAGCAAGCAATTGAATGATGGGTATCGGATGCATCAAATCGAGATTCCAACACCCGACCCGCTTAACCAACAGCGAGAAATCAACCGGGCCTTTCAACGGGCCGAACCAATCGAAAGCGATTCATTCTCCCAGCTCACCACACCGAATGAAGATGCAGCTGCTCTCGAATCCGATGAAGACCTAAGCCGACAGCCCAGTAGGCAGCTGAAAGGAGACCAGCCTTCAGAATCACTTAACGAACAGCAACGTGGGCGGGCAGACAAACAATCCGATGCCGGACATTTGGATTCGACTGGCCGTCGAAACCTCTCCACGCCAGCCCAACGAGCCCCAAAGCCATCGTCACGCGAAGATGAACGGGAAGCATTGCGAGCCACCGAGAAATCTTTGGCACAAGCGACTGCTGAAAAATCTGAAAAGAAGCAGAGGACCGTCAACAAGGATCTAGCGAAGTCGAAGGCAAAGAAGTCGACAACAGCAACTGGATTGAACGAAAAATCAGCTCAACAAGAACCATTCTCGACATTCTCACTGCATGTCAGCGATGTTTCTTTCAAGCTCGCCCGATTAGCCCTCGGTAATGGTTCCTGGCCAGACCCCGAGAAGGTGCGAGTCGAAGAATTCGTCAATGCGTTTGACTATGGCGATCCAATGCCGAGCCAAAGCGATAAAGTGGCCTGTCGTATCGAACAATCAGCACATCCGTTTCTGCAGCAGCGGAACCTGATGCGTGTCTCCATGCGAACAGCAGCCGCTGGTCGCACAAGCAGCACACCACTGCGGCTGACACTACTGGTCGACAATTCGGGGTCAATGGAACGATTTGACCGCCAACAAACCTTGCGTCGCGCTTTCATCACTCTTGCTCAGCAGTTGCAGCCCATCGATCAGGTCACCCTGATCAGTTTCGCACGCCAACCGCGATTATTGGCCGACCAGGTCAGCGGAAAGGCAGCACAGCAATTGGTGCAGACCATCGCAAACCTTCCAAGCGAAGGGGGAACAAACCTCGAATCTGCCCTAACACTTGCTTTCGAAAAAGCACTCGAGCAAAGGCTGGACCAAGCTCAGAATCGAGTCATCTTGCTAACTGACGGCGCTGTGAATCTTGGCAATGCAAATCCAGAGAGTCTGGCGCAGATCATCACCAACATGCGTGGGGCCGGCATTGCTTTCGATGCAGCCGGCATCAGTTCCGATGGCCTCAACGACGAAGTCCTCGAAGCACTGACCCGTCAGGGCGATGGCCGCTACTACCTGCTCGATTCACTTGAAACTGTCGACGATGGATTTGCTCGCCAGGTTGCGGGTGCCCTACGGCCAGCAGCAAAGAACGTCAAGGTTCAGGTTCAGTTCAATCCCAAACGGGTCAATCACTACAAATTGCTCGGATTCGAAAAGCACCGCTTGAAGAAAGAAGATTTCCGCAACGACAAAGTCGACGCAGCTGAAATGGCAGCAGAAGAGGCCGGCGTTGCGGTCTACCAGTTCGAGGCAAAGCCCGACGGCGAAGGCGACATCGGAATGGTCTCCGTTCGGTTCCGCGACTTGTCGACCAACGAGATGGTCGAAAACACGTGGCCAATCTTATATGACGCCGATGCACCGCGAATCGACCAAGCCGCTGCAACCCTTCAACTGGCTTCTTCAGCCGCTATGTTGGCTGCCAAACTGCGTGGCGACCCACTAGCAGAACGCATTGATTTGCGAGATTTATCCAATCTCGTTGCGGGACTGCCCGAACGAATTCGAAACACCACGCGAGTCCAAGAACTACTACAGATGATCCAACAAGCACGACAGCTAACGGGTCGATGATGTAACCCACGTCACGATTGAGAGTTTGATCGCGGCGGAACGTGGCAACGATCGTTCAAACACCGATTCGACGGTCATTGCAAATGCAACCTGGGAACGTTGGAGAGCATTCATCTGCTCACCGACACCAATCCCTGCACTCCGGAAACCTGCAACCATGAACAAGCAACAAAGATTCACGTTCAGCAAGGCGTTGAACGCTGCCGCGATGATCCGTTGGACCGGCATGACAGTGGTCGCGTTCTGTCTTACAGCCGTTGCCCCCACTCTTGCCCAGGAATCTGATCAAGCATCGATCAACAGTTCGATCGGAAGCGATGGCACGGGGACCATCGTAGTGGAAGCTCGTGGAAAACTCCCGGAGCCACCGGTGTTCTATACCGCCACAGCGAACACCACCGCAACGATCAACATGAAGCAAATTGATCAAGTGGTTCAACTGAAGGCCAAGGTCATTCAGGGCAACGCCAAAACACTGAGCTTCGGGATTCGCGGTGCGGGGCAAGTGATCAAAGTCGACGGCAAGAGCCTGCAATCCTGGGCAGTCCGCCAAGTTGGTTCTGAGCGTTACCTCGACTTACAACTCAAAGCGGACGTCGCCGAAATCGAAGCCACAATCACCCTCCGCACCAACACAATCCGACTTCCAGCAACCGTCGATTTAACGCATCTGACACCGGGCGATTCGATTGGGTATACCTCGAGTGTGCACCTGCGATTTGCACCCGAAGTGGATGGCCGTGTGACCAAGGTGAACGGATTTTCTCCGCTAGAATCGAAAAACAGTCAAACCCATTTCCAGACTGCAACAGGCGGACAGATCCAACTCGCACTCAATCGCAGCGGCGCTGCACCAGCACCGGTCGAGTTTACCGAAACGACATTGACAGGAGACCTTCACACCAACGGCAAATCGGTCGACTTTCAACTCCGCGCCTTCGCAATCGTTGCGGAGGCAAATGCCGAGATCACGATTCTCTCCGGAAATGCGGCAGTCAGTGAAATCCCAGCAGACACAAATTACCGAGTGCAACTGACAAAGGTCGGTAAAGGATCCGTCTACAAACTTGTGTTCCCAGAGCCCGGCAGCTTCCCGGTCACGCTTGATTTTGTTGCCGCTCTCTCCCAAGGCGAGGCAAACGAACAATCCATGGATTTTTCGGTTGCCACCAGCGCGGTGGTGCCGCTCACGATCAACGGTCTCAAGCCAGAAATTGAATTCCACCGTGACCAACAATCGGTCGTTCCACTCTTGGAAAACCAATCATGGATCGGTTTCTTACCCGCCACAGGACGCGCGAATCTGAAGTGGAAGCCAGCCCGCCAAGCCGGTGAAGGAAAACTTTTCTTCACCACGACAGGACAAGTCGAAGCGCAACTTGGCGCTGGCTTGTTACGACAAAATCACCGCATCAACTACCAAGTCCTGCAAGGCGAACTGAAGTCGTTAAGCATTTCGCTGAAAGGTCCAGGAGAAATCCTGGACGTCCAGGGAAACAACTTGGTCGCTTGGAAGGTGATCGACCAAGGAGAAGACCGTCAACTCGATGTCACACTCAGTCAACCGATCACAAACGCAAGCCAACTGATCGTCCGCAGTCAAACTCCGCTAGGCGCTTTCCCGGCAAGAGTCGACGGCTTGCGACTCAATCCGATTGGTACGATACGACACTCAGGGTTTTTGCGACTATCCAATCTCGGATCGGTCCGTTTAGAACCAACGGGATTGAGCGGACTGGCCCAATTGTCACCAGAGCAATTCCCGGCCGACGCGATTGAAGCTCGCCAGGTGTTTGTTTATCGATTCCCAGCGGCCAATCATAGTTTTACGATTGCTGCTGATCGCATCCAACCAGAAATCAACATCTCGGAAATCGTGTCCTACCAAGTGGCAGAGACGGACCGCGTGATCCAGACTGACATCGAATTGGATATCCGCGAAGCGCCAATTCGCGAGTGGGATCTTGGCATCCCTGCAGACTATTCAATCGTCTCGGTCAGCGGTGCCAACGTCGCCGATTACATCGCGGCAACAGAAATCAACGATGGTCGCCGCAATTTAAAATTAATGTTTGGCCAAGACGTCGCTGGAAGGCAACTCGTAACGATTCACTTAGAAAAAAGTGAACCAACTGCGGCCGAAAAATGGGTGCTACCACGAATCGAATTCCCAAACGCGAAAACGGTTCGTGGCGACATTGGGATTGTCGGCCAAGCAGGATTTCGCATGGCAGTCACGGAGACCGAATTGTTGGTCGAAAAGCCGCTCTCGTATTTCCCCAAACCAACCACTGGACTGCAACACGCGTTTCGAATTCGTGATCCGAATTGGTCAGCCACCATTCAGATCGAGCTATTGGAACGCAGTATCCAATCCGATATTTTCCATCTCTACTCATTAAGCGAAGAGACGGTATATGGCAGTTCTCTGATTAACTACTCCGTCACCGGAGCACCGGTCAACGAGTGGCGAATCAATGTCCCGGCAACCCTCGACAACGTCATGGTCGATGGATTGGATGTCCGCACTTGGCGTCGGGAAGGAGACACGTTGATTGTCTCTTTGCACCAACCAGTGATGGGGGGCTATACGCTATTGGTTACATTCGAGGAAAAACCAGATTCCGAAGCCGGAACATTCCAGGCCGGTCAAATCACTCCACTGGGTGTCCAAGGAGAACGGGGTTACATCCAAGTTGTCAGCCCAATGCAAGTGGAACTCGAAACGGTATCTGTATCAGATGACATCCTAAAGCTCGATCCATTGGAACTCCCTGCTGAGCTTCAGTTACTAACCGCTGCACCTCCACTCGGCACGTGGCAATACACGGATCGTCCCTTCGAACTAAGCCTGAATGTGAATTGGTTCCAACCCGGCACGACCGTGACTCAGGTCGTCGAGTTCTCGGAAGCCAACAGCCGGATTTCCCAAGATGGTGAACTGGTAACCGATGTCATTTACTATGTGAAATCACGAGGACGAGGAACACTCCGGGTTCAGCTTCCGAAGGAACCCGTACGGCTCTGGGAAGTATCGGTCAATGGTCAAGTCGTCACCGCACGACAGGCAGAAGATGCCACCTTGATTCCACTGTCTAGTGGTACCGACCCGAATGTGCCCACTGAAGTCCGTTTGCGTCTGGGAAAACCGACCGTGAGCGAATCAAATCCCGAACTTACGCTGCCAGTCGTGCTTGCTCCCGTGCTGAAAACACAATGGCGAGTGACGGGAGACGACCAATATCTACTCGTTCCGAACGGTGGAACAGTGACGCCTCCCGCACCGGTCACGCGACCCTCTGGTTTCGACTGGGTCGCCAAACGAGGTCTTGGTTCGCTGGCATTGATCGGTTTTCTGACGGTGTTTGGCGTAGCGACACGCACCAAGTCAGGATTCTGGGGGATCTTTGGTTTAATCGCGTTAGCAATTGCGATCTCAGTCTGTGTAAAGACGGCGGACACCGCGCAAGCCGAGATCGGTTCACCCACGCCGCTGGAAATCAGCTTGCCCATTCTTTCGGCCGGAGACACCGTTCAGCTATGGGTCAAGAACACTCCGCTTTGGCGGATTGATCTCTCCTGGTTCGGGGCATTCCTGCTGGTTGCTGGAATCGCAGCGATTGCTTGGGCATACACCAAACAAGATGTTGTGCTTAAAGGACTCCTTCGTTGGATCGCAGCACTCTTGATCGCGTTAGGTGTCTTGATGCAGGGGGCCGGGGCCCCTTGGTTCTATACCTTGCTGGGAGTGGCCATCCTGGTCATGGCTTTCATACGCCCTGCTTGGAAACTTGGGCGAGATATATATCAGTCGGAGCGAGACGTTTGGCAACAGCGGAGACAGAAAAAGCGAGCGAAAAAACAAGCCACGTCATCCAAATCGAATACCGATTCAGGCGGTGCAGTAACGACCGCGATTCTGCTGGCCGCTTTGACGCTGACCAATGGATTCCTTTCACAGCCTGCACACGCAGCCGATGGATTCGAAGTCGCTGATTCGATTCAACAGGATTGGCAAATCAATCACCAAGATGAGCGACTTCGCGTCGCGGCCACAATCACGCTATCGGGGCAACCAGGCGATCGCTTTGAACTGCTGCGAGCCCCCGCAGTACTCACGCAGTTCGATGGCAAGGGATTGCGATTGACCAAGCGTGAAATCCCGGGTGAGGGCCTGACCTACATCGTCAGTATTCCCATCACCGACGAGATGCCGATGGAGACAACTGGGGCGGAATTACTGGAGGGCACAACGCCAACAGACGAAAAACCAGCGGATGCCGAACCGAGCGATTCGGAACCAAACGATGCTGACCACGGCGTCCATCAACGAGCTGAATACTCCGCATCGTTTGAATACCAACTCGAAGCGATCAAAACACTTCAAGGGGTGCCCGTACTGACCGGCACCGCTGGTGTGCAGCGTATTGAACTGAGTTGCGACGAAGCAGGCTGGGATGTGATCAGTCCTACAGCGGTTCGGGTGGAATCCAGACAGACAGAAACCGATATGACCAAGGCAATCATTTTGCTGAGACCTGGCAATGCCAGCGTGATGCTGAAGCCGCAAGCTCGCGACGTCACCAGCGAAAAAACCCAATTCTTTGTGGAAGCATCCAACCTGTATCTCCCTGGCCCTGGTGTCGTCGATGGCCGCCATCGACTCGAGATTCGTCCCTCACAGGGAGAAGTCAGCGAACTCGATGTGACCGTTCCCACGGGACGGACTGTCAGCCAAGTAGAAGGTCCTGTCGGATCTTGGCAATTCGACGCGGAAAGTGGGGTCCTAAAGCTCGAGATCGAACCGTCACAATCGACCGCTTTCAATGTCCTGATCGAAACCCAGCGTGGACTTGATCCGTTGCCCGCGGATGTCGACTTGGCCCCGCTGGAAGTTGCCAACGCGAATGGCCAAGTCGGATTGGTGGCGATTGCATTTGGCCCTGACTCGCAACCGGAGAAATTGGAATCCGAGCAAATGTCGGCAGTCAACTTGCGAGACTTTGACAGCAGCCTGCTTCCCAATCAGCAAGCCGTTTTACATCGAGTTTATCGGTACGGTGCCGACAGTGGATCGCTGGCCTTACGAGTCGCTCCGGTCGAGCCAGAAGTACGAGTCATCAGCAAGCAGGTGATCTCACTGGGAGATGAACGCTTGGTCGCAGGCGTCAACTTCGCGGTCGAAATTTCGCGTGCTGGTCTTTTCCAGTTGAGCTTTCCGTTACCCGACGGCTTGGAAGTCGAATCACTCACCGGTGCGTCATTACACCATTGGTCCGAACTCACCGAGGGTGATGTGCGGCAAATCATCTTGCATTTGAATGGCAAAACTATCGGTTCGCAAACGTTCTCGCTGACGCTGTCGGGGAACGCCCCCGAAAACGTCGCTGAATGGCAGGTTCCCCGTTTCGAAATGAATGAGGCAGCGCGGCAATCAGGTGAGTTGGTGATCCAACCGACGACCGGCATTCGGCTGCGAACAGTGTCACGAGAAAATGTTTCCGAAACGGACCCACGCAGCATGGGTGGAGAAGAGCAGGGTGCATTGGCTTTTCGACTGTTGCAACGAGGCTGGAACTTAGTGGTCGGCATCGAGAAACTCGATCCCTGGGTCACCGGACAAGTGCTTCACGAAATGAATTTACGAGAAGGGCAGACGCGATCTGCGTTGCTCGCAAATTTCCAGGTCAAGAATGCCTCGATTCGTAGCCTGCGGGTGATCCTGCCCATCGCTGGCCAAGACGAAATCAAAACACTCCGGGCGAGTGGCGATAGCGTCAGCGATCTGATCCGAACGGCACCCGATTCAAACATCTGGGAAGTTCAATTCAAAAACCGTGTGGTTGGTGAAGTTCAATTCCAGATTGAATACGAACGTCGCGAGGACCGAAATGACGAACAAGTCAGCCCCGCTAGATTCCCACAAGCCCGGCAACTCGCTTACTACTTCGCGATTCGTGCCGGCGGACGCCTGGAACTGGAAACCGATTCCATGACCGCCGGCTGGCAACGAGTCGATTGGAATGCGGTGCCACAAAAACTCCGTAACAGCGGAAATCAAAATGCACCAACCCTCGCGTTGCGAGCTGTCACGCCCGCTCAACCTCTCGCCATCCTGGTGAAACGCCACTCCTTAGCCGACACACTCCGGCTCCGTGTGGCAAACGGAACATTGACTTCGGTTTTGTCTCCCAGCGGTAACCAATTGACATCGGTCGATTTAAAGATGGAGGTGATCCAACGCAGTAGCTTGAGCGTGGGATTGCCGCGCGGAGGTGAACTTTTCAATGTCTTTGTGAATGGTGAAAGTGTCAATTCAATTCGGCTCGATGGAGACGGTAACACCTGGCAGTTCTACATTCTGCCCGGCATTGAAGATCGAACCGCCAGCGTCCGCTTCGTTTACTCGGTACCAGGAAGTCGACTCACAAGTCTGCAACTCGGTAGTCCGCAACTCAATGTTCCGCTGGAAAATATCCGGTGGAACGTGATCGCACCCAAAGGCTACGAATTGACTGATGATGATGGAAATCTGGAACTCGTCAGCAGCAGCAAATACCGCAAGGAATACGACCGCGACCGTTACTTGTCCAAGGCAAGCGGCAAGCGAAGCGATAAGGCGCAGCAGACCGAGGAACTGTGGGAACAAGCCAATCAGTGGCGTCAGGAAGGAGAACAATTCAAGGCTCGCTGGGCCCTCAATAGCGTCGCCAACCAGGGTGCACTCGATGCTGCGTCGAACGAGGATGCACGCGTCCAATTGGAAGATCTGCTGACAGATCAAGTGATCCATGGCTTGAATGCGCGCCGCCAACGACTGTACTTGGACAATCGATCGGCTGATGCTGAAATGGCGGAGAACGAACAGCTGATGAAAGCCGCCGCAGTGAACCCCATTTTGCAGCAGGACGAATTAAATTTCCGTCCAGAGCAACTCAGTGACTTGCTGCAAGGAAATAGTGCCGAATACATTGACTTTCTGCGGACCATCGCGGGCCGCCTCGTCCAACATCAGCACACGACGGAACCAGCCCCCCAAGCCATCATCATCAGCCTGCCCGAGGAGGGGACCACCTATACGTTCAGCCGTAGCCTGCAAGTGGCAGAAAACGCACCGCTCGAGCTGGAACTCGATTTCGCCAGGACGCTTCGGCTTTATCTGTGGCAAGTCACCGTTGTCTTAGCGTTGCTGGCGATCCTGGCAGCCGTTCTGTCCTTCGTGGCGACCGCAAAGAACGAATAGCGAATCGCCCCAAAATGGACCGCAAATCAGCCCAAACGCGGAAACGTCAACTTAACAAACCGACTTGCGTCGAAGGACCTAGAGAGCTCAGAGAGCTCAGCGAGCTGCAATTTCTGACCTCCCGTCAATTCTGAGGTCTTTTTCAAAGCAGTCTGCGACCGGCTGCAACGGAAGACGCTCAACGATGTTGGGCGAACCGGGCGTTGCTGGTGACTCCAATCCGCTTATCAACGCCGATTACCGAAGCGGAGTAGCCGAGCCAGAGCCAAACCGGAGCCTGAAGGGTGAACATTTGAACAGAATCGAGCTGAGTCGGCGATTCAGGTCTCGATTTGTCCCGCTCTGCTTGTATCATCGTTTTCATCCGGGCGTCGGTTACAATGCGACAGTCCGTCAACTTACACAGATTATTGAGAGTCGAGATGAATCGCTTGGTCGCTGCTGTTCCATTGCTGGCCTGTTGTTTGCTCCCAACGCTTGCCCAAGCGCAGTTCAGAGGGATGCGAGCAAGAATTCCAGCTGACGCGAACACATTGGTATTGATAAACGCTGAAAAGATGTTCGGCTCACAGGTCGCGAATCGTGAGCACTGGGAGGCGCGGCGAAAGACCGCCTACGAGAATGGCATCTCGGCTTTGCCACCCGATGCGACGGAAGTTGCCATCGCAGGCCGCAGCGATCATGAATTCGGCGAATCGATCTGGGAGCTAGCGCTTCTTCGATTGAATAAAGAGCGAAGCGTCACTACGGTCGCACAGCGATTCGGCGGTACGATGGATACGATTGAAGGTCGTTCGGCCGCCCGTCTCCCCAATGACTTGTTCGTCTTGCAGATGTCCCCCGAAATGCTCGGCGCTTACACACCTGCCAACCGACAGGATGTGAGTCGCTGGCTTCGGTCAACGAACGTTAACTCCGGTGATCAACTTTCACCTTACTTGGAGCAAGCCTTCACCTATGCCACCAAAGTTGGCAGTCCCATCATCATGGCGATGGATGTCGAAGGTGTCGTTTCACCCGCGAAGATCAGAGAACGGATTGAGGAAAACCCCGTTTTGAAAGCCGCGGGTCTGCCAATCGAACAACTAGTCAAACTGTTGAGCGGTACTCGGGGTGTTACACTTGGTGTCACCATGGGTGACGAAGCAGTCGGAGCGATCCGAGTTGACTTCAATGAGTCACCTGAGATGCTCACGAGCATTGGGAAAGAGTTGATGATCACCGTCCTGCAACGCCAGGGTGCGATGATTGATGATTTCCGCAACTGGACGCCCTCAATCGAAGGTAACACTTTCCTTTTGCGAGGAACGTTTTCGACCAATGGTATCCGACGAGTGATGAGCGTTTTGGAACTGCCACCAGCGCTGCACGATTCCATGTTCGACGCCTCTTCACCAGGTACAGATCCCGAGGGCACCGCAAAGTTACTTGCCACTCAACAGTACTGGAACTCAGTTAGCTCACTCGTTGACGACCTGCGGGAAAAGCCAAAACGCGATCACGTCAAAACCTTTGGCCAAGCAGCCATGTGGTACGACAAGTACGCCCGCAAAATCGACCGACTGCCAATCTTGAATGTCGATCAGGAAATGCTCGACTACGGCGTCTACGTCGCTTCCTCGTTCCGCGATGCTGAAGCAGCGATGAAGGGTGTGGGGATGCGATCGAGCCTTCGTACCGCCAGCAACAATTCAAGCTCCGGCGGATACTACTCGACCATGGGCGGATACCGAGCCAACTCAGGCTACGGTCCTTCCTATGGACCACAGGGTGTCACCATGGGTGTCGGCCCCGGACGAGCTTCGTTGGCAGAAAAAGGACGAACGGACGCAATCATCCGCGGTCAAGAACGAACCGCCGGTGCTGCCTCGGTGCAACAGATCTGGCAAGGTATCGACACGACGACTGCTGCCGTACGTCGAAGCATGGTCCAGAAGTACAGCACTGACTTTTAGTCAAAGGGAGTTAGTTTCTTAAAACTGGCTTCGAACCGCTGGCTCCTTTGCGATCCGTGCAAACTGGGAGAATTCACTGGTTTGCACGGACTGTGTGATACGAACCGTATGACACCGACCGTTTGACACCGACCGTTTGAACGCCAACACCGTTCGCACACCGAGAGTCACGGGACTCCAATGGCAAACATTCCCACGCGGAGTGTTTGCCACCGGCCGATGCGGCTAGCTGAAAGAAGAAAATGCAACCCTGAACGGGTTGCCACAGCACCGCCGCCGAGCATTCGTTGTTGACAAAAAAGCCAATGCCGCTTGCTGCGAAAGTCACTCGGAGATTCTCTTCGAATCGGGCGCTTTTTCAAATCGCCCCGCCCCAACCCTGACTCGTTGGCACCGGCTGACTCGTTGGCACCGGGTAGTTGGATGCGTTGAATTGCAAACGGGAATCCCATCAAGATTGCCCTGCGAGCGGAACCCAACTCATCAACCGACAACGCGGCTTCTGGACACAACATCGCGTCGGACCACAACATCGCATTCGACCACAACGCGGTTTCAATCTTGCGATCACGATACAGGTCACGACACTGCGTTAGGTCAAGATATCGGCGACTGGTTTGTGGTCCTCGACACCGGTGAGCCGAAAATCGAGACCCTGGAAGCGGTAGGACAATTTGCGGTGATCGAATCCCAGCAAATGCAGGATCGTGGCATTCAGATCGTGAACATGAACTCCATAGCGATCACGATCCAGAATGTTGTAAGACCACTCGTCGGTCTCACCATAGCTGACACCTCCCTTGACTCCACCGCCGGAAAGCCAGATTGAAAAGCAACGTGGGTGATGATCGCGTCCATAGTTGTTTTCGTTGCCGCCTTGTCGATAGACCGTGCGGCCAAATTCACCGCCCCAGATAATGAGCGTGTCCTCGAGTAAGCCACGCCGTTTCAGATCCATCACGAGCGCGGCCGACCCTTGATCCACTTCTTTGGCGATCTTGGGATGACGCGTCGGCAGTCCACCATGGTGGTCCCAACCGCGGTGATAGATTTGGATGAAACGGACACCACGTTCGGCCAACCTTCTGGCCAACAAACAATTCGCGGCATGGGTTCCGGGCACCGCCGCATCCGGTCCGTAAAGCTCCATCGTCTCTTCTGTCTCGTCGCTGACATCTGTCAAATCGGGAACGGACATCTGCATCCGATAAGCCATCTCGTAAGCCGCCACGCGGGTATCAATTTCAGGATCCCCCACATCTGCTTTTCGTAATTCGTTTAACTTTGTGATCTGATCAAGCAACCGGCGACGATCATTACGATCCGCGCCGGTCGGATCGTTCAAGTACAGAACGGGATCACCTGAAGATCGCAACTTCACCCCTTGGTGATTCGAGGGCAAGAACGCGCTCCCCCAAAGTCGTGCATACAACGGCTGAGCTTGAGGGTCGGTATTTTTATCGAGCAAGACCACAAAGGACGGCAGATTCGCGCTCTCACTTCCCAAGCCGTAACTGGCCCAGGCTCCCAAACTCGGCCGTCCGGGTTGTTGGTGACCAGTCTGAAAAAAGGTGATCGCGGGGTCGTGATTGATCGCCTCGGTATACATCGACTTGATAATGCAGATATCGTCGGCAATCGCGCCATGATGGGGCAGCAGATCGCTAATCCACTGGCCCGATTTTCCATGCTGGCGGAATGGCAAGAAGGACTTGGCGGCAGGGAACGAACTTTGTCGCGAAGTCATGCCGGTCAACCGTTGGCCACCACGAATCGAATCAGGTAGCTCTTGGCCGTTCAGTTTTTCCAGCGATGGCTTGTAATCGAAGGTGTCGATCTGCGAGGGCGCACCGGACTGACACAGATAGATCACTCGCTTGGCTTTGGCCGGAAAATGTGGCTTACCGGGATGCCCGGGCGCATAGCCGGGCCCGTTGTCCGCCGCCAAAGATGTTTCGGCAAGCAACTGCTGAGGATTCATCAACGACGACAAAGCGATCGCGCCGACACCACCCGATCCACGGGAGAAAAAATGTCGTCGGTTCACTTGCAAACCAGCTTCATCAGCGGGATTCATGATCTTTTCCAAGCAATGGGGAGCACCCCATCAAAGATTCGGTTACGGTTTGGTTACAAACTCACTCAGATTCAATAGCACACGACTGGCCATCGTCCACGCCGCCAACTCAGGCACCTCATAGGATTCGTCGATCGGCGAATCGCCAACCGACAACAAATTGTTGGCCGCATCATGATCATTGGTGTACTGCGTTAATCGGCTCTCCACGACATCTTTCAAAACAGCAAATTCAAGCTTACTTGGTTGGCGAGCATGGCAAAGTAGAAAACCGTATTCGATGCGTTGCTGTTGGGTGTCGCCACCTGCTCGCAAGATTCGCTCCGCCACATGGCGAGCAGCTTCAACAAACTGTGGGTCGTGCAGCATCACCAAGGCTTGCAGCGGCGTGTTGGTTCGAGAGCGTCGCACCTGACAGTACTCTCGGCCGGGTGCATCAAAAGCTGACATCGAAGGGGGTGGAACGGTCCGTTTCCAAAAAGTGTAAAGGCTTCTGCGAAACAATTTATCCCCAGTATCCTGTTGGTAGGTCCGTGAATATCCAGGCCGATTGTTAATCTCTTGCCATAGACCGGCTGGGTGATACGGAAACACACTCGGTCCACCTACCTGCTGATTCAGCAAACCACCCGCAAACAAAGCGCTATCCCGAATCACTTCGGCATCAAGCCGCAAACGGGGTCCCCGAGCCAGCAAACGGTTCTCGGGGTCGGCCTCCAACTTCTCGGCGGTCAATTTTGATGACTGTCGGTAAGTGGATGACATCACGATCTGTTTCAACATACGTTTGACGTCCCATCCCGATTCGACAAAATCGACCGCTAACCAATCAAGCAATTGTGGATGGCTAGGCCACTCGCCCTGCGAGCCAAAATCTTCGACCGTCTTCACGATTCCGGTACCAAATAATTGTTGCCAAAAGCGATTGACCGTGACGCGAGCAGTCAACGGCTGATCGGGCATGACCAACCACTTTGCCAGCCCCAAACGGTTTCCCGCAACACCCTCAGGGATCGGCGGCAGTGTCTGCGGTGTCCCCGGCTGTACTTCCTCGCCCGGTTTATCGTATTCGCCACGGAACAGAACATGCGTCTTTCTGGGTGATGCCATCTCACGCATCACCATCGTCGCCGGAACTGCGGCCAAAGCTTTTGATCGCTGACGTTCGAGGTCGCGTAGTTCGGCAAAGGCAACTTTGGCATCCTCCGGTCCAAACCGCTGCAACAATCCATCCTGCAACTGTTCAATGTCTGCGGACGACCGCTTCGCTTTTGGACGAGCCAAAATCGCAGCGACCGACATCGACAGGGGTAGTGAGTCCGACTCGTGAAGCGAGAGACGAAACCGTGCGATCTGGTGCGACCCACCAAACCGCTGCAGCATCCGCACTTTGAATGTCAAACCCGATTCGCTCGTGATCGGCTTTGCAAAGGTGAAGACTGCCATTCGGTTTTCGGCTTTCGAATTCCCATCGACCGCCCATCCTGTCCGATCAGCTTTGCCGTCAATTGCCAATTTAATGTTGTAATTCTGCTGTGAATAATCTGCTTCGGCATTCGCCAATTCGACTTTGCGAAACTGTGTCGGATCATCGGATTTAGCAACCTCGACTTCGAACTCGCTGAGCACGAAATTCCCATTGCTACCCCGCCCTGTGCCCCCGTTGACAGTTGACGGATCGACGAGTGCTTCGAGCTTGATCGCAGAAACATTTTCGGCGTCAGTCTGGAGGGTGATCTCATAGGTCTCGTTGACCGGATTCGGGCCGCTTGCCAACACGCTCTGATCGTCTTGAACGGTCAAGACGGCTCCGCCCGCTGAAACCATTTGCTGGGGAACAACCACGTTCCATACATTCTGGTTTATGCCGGTAAGCTGATCTTCCCATTGCTGTACCGGCAGCCCCGATTCGCCAATGATCCGTTCGTAATCAACACGTGCTGCTGCAACCTGCTGATCCCAAGATTCAATCTGGTTTTGCAGCAAAGGAGACGGCACTTTGATCTTTGGATCGAACCCGTTCAGCCCCTTTTCCGGTGCGTTATTGAAGAACGCAAAGAAGCGGTAAAAATCTCGCTGCGAGATTGGATCGTATTTGTGATCATGGCAGCGACCGCAAGTCATGGTTAATCCAAGCCAAACCGTCGAAGTGGTCACCACGCGATCGACGACGTATTCCGTGCGATATTCCTCGTCGATCACCCCCCCTTCAATCGTGATTGGATGATTGCGATGAAATCCGGTCGCTAGAATTTGTTGGTCGGTGGCATTGGGGAGTAAATCGCCAGCAATTTGCTCAATTGTAAATTGGTCAAACGGCATGTTGGTGTTGAAGGCGTTGATCACCCAGTCTCGCCAAACCCATTGTTCACGTTCGAGATCGTACTGGTATCCGTTGGTGTCAGCGAATCGTGCGGCATCCAACCAGTAGCGAGCCAAGTGCTCGCCAAAGCGATCTGAACGCAACAAGCGATCGACGGCTTTCTCGTAAGCATTCTCGGAGGTGTCTCGAACAAAGGCCTGCACGTCGTCGACCGTCGGCGGCAAACCGGTCAAGTCCAACGAAAGCCGACGAATCAACACGTGCCGATCTGCTTCAGCAGACGGATGCATTTGTTTGGCCCGTAAGCGGGCAAGCACAAATCGATCAATCGGGTTTCGCCCCCAACGATCATCTCCGACCTCGGGTAACTCAGGTCGCTCGGGTGCCGCAAACGACCAATGGGCCTCATATGCCGCTCCCTCATCAACCCAACGCCGCAGGACATTGATCTCGTCAGCGGTCAGCGACTTGCCGGACTCAGGAGGTGGCATTACGGCATCAGAATCGTCACTCAAAATTCGCGAGATGAGTTCGCTTTGGTCTGCGTGACCGGAAACGATCGCATCCGTTTTTGCTTCCGCCTCGAGATCAAGCCTCAAGTCGGCTTCACGATGATTCGCATCAGGACCGTGACAAAAGAAACACTTCTCCGACAAAATGGGGCGTATGTCGCGGTTAAACAACATCGGTTCAGCTGCCATCGCACTGGGCAGCATCACCAAGCAGAAACAAAGCGAAACGCAGCAGGATGCGAGATCCCTGATTTGATGTTTGATCATCACTCCATGATAACCGGCTGTTGGCAAGCGGGGTGCGACCTCCGAGTCCGAAACGGCAGCAACCGCAAAAGAGCAAGCTTGCTCAGTGCGTCACACTGACGCATCCTACCGACTGCGTGCAGCAACTCACCCCTTCAGCAACTCACGGCTGAAGCGACTCGCGATCTGGTTCCAATGATTTGCCAAACAGCTCCAAATGGGGCCAGCGGAACCCCGATATTTTGTACGGTTTCTGCTGATACTCTTTTTGCTCAGCGATAAAGGCCCACAAATTCTTGGGATCGACAAATGGATCGTCGATCTGGTTTTGAAAATGTCGCATCGCCGTCAGCAACCGCTGCTTCGTCGCCACGTACTGCGGATCACCGTCAAGATTGTTCCATTCATCAGGATCCTGTTGCAGATCAAACAACTCGTACTCCGGCGGATACAAGAAGCGTTGTTGTTGCTGCTCGCTCGGCAGCTGACTGTTTTTGTAACGCGAGACTGCCAACCGATTGAGTGCACGGTCCGGGTTGTAGACCAATTTGTAACGCTCATCGCGAATGCCAAATTGCATGTAAAGCAGATTGGGAGACGATCCGGTGGTGAACGTGTGGATGTATTTGCGGGCCGGTACCTGACCGCGATCGATTTGTTGTAGAGCAAACCCCGGCAGCTCCTTCGGAATCGGCAGTCCCGCCGCCAGCATCATGGTGGGAAGAATATCAGTGGTCGAAACCATCGCTGATTCAACTTTTCCCTGCGGAAAGTTTTTGGGGTACGAAACGATCATCGGAATCCGTGTTCCATTTTCGTAAATGCTTCCCTTGCCGCGGGGAAAATCCGCGCCATGGTCACTGATATAAACGATCAACGTGTTGTCGCGAATTTGCAGTTCATCCACGTCGTCAAGAATCATTCCGATTCCCTCATCCAGCCGGTTGATGCAATTCAAATAATCACGCAACTCCTCGCGGAGGTGGAGTGAATCCGACCCGATCCATGAATAAGGGGAGACCTCTTGTTCAACCAACACACTGGGAAAGCCGTGCTTGGATTTCCGCACAAATCGCCGGTGGGCATCGGCATAATTAACGATCAACAAAAACGGCTGATCCGAATCCGCCGCCTGCTGCATCACAGAACGCGCTTCTCGTGCGACCGTCTCAATGCTCGTCGTTTTGCCAAAATTTGCATCGCGAATCGCGCGATGATCCACGTAATCCTCAACTAGGTTCGCCGGATTAATATGAGTCTTACCAATAAACCCCGTGAAGTAACCCGCTTCTTGAAAGTAGGCAGGCATCGTTTTGAAATCACGATGCATTGCAAACCGATGAGTCGCTAAACCAATGTGCCCAGTTTGACGCGTGTAAAAACCAGTCAAGAATGCTGCTCGAGAAGGGCTGCAGACCGAATATGGTACGTATGCTCTGGTGTAGCGAACGCCCGCCGTCGCTAAACCATCCAAATGAGGCGTGTGGACTCGTTGTTCCCCATAGCAACCGAGATGGTCGCTGTTATCTTCGGAGACGATGAACAAAATGTTCGGCTGAGCCTTGGTGGATCGGGTTCGCTGCAACCGTCGGGCACCCGGCTCCTTTTCCGAAGTAAACGGGGAAGCTGGCATCCCCATGCTGTCACCTAAGTTCACTGCCGGACTGGGAAACGGCAGCCAGGCATATCGCACGTCGACTGGATTGCGAACGAGGGGACTTGTGACCAAGACCTCACTGTGACCGACGACCTTTGCCGTCGCCGAATAAAAGATCCCATCGGCTCCGCAAATCTCGAAGTGTCGCAAAGGCTTGCCATCTACCGACCGCAGCCCGTCACCCTGCTGTTGAAATGTTACGGTGATCCCGTTGTCAGTCTGCCGGGTGCCTCGGATCAATGGACCAGAGGCGGTGGTGACGGGTGATCCCTCGATTGATTTCGGTCGATAGGTGTTGGCCAACGCGAGTCGCGCTAATCGCTCACCAACTGGTTTTTTGAGTGGCGGATGAACGTTCCCCGAGACTCCGGTATCGATCGTGATGGCCATCCCAACCCGACCGAACTGATCAAGCGCCCGCCGTTGAGTTTCGCGAAACAACGGCCATGCTGGTCGATTCATCCCGGGCAGCTGAACAAACAAAAACGGAAAGTCACCTTGTTTCCATGCCGTCCGCCACGATTCAATCAGCAAGGGAAACAGTTGAGCATGCTGCCGTGCGCGATCCGCCGTCTCTGCGTTTGATTCACCTTGGTACCAAATCGCACCGCGAATCGCGAAGGGAATGATCGGTTCGATGCCGGCGGACCACATGAACCCCGGCTTGAACGCATGGTTAGGTCCCAATGAATCACCGGGAATCGAATCACCCGCCTGCATTGCAGCCAACAAATTTTGCTCACCACGCATCCGGCAAAAATCACTCAGCTCTGAATTGTCTAGCCAATTGCCAGCCACCAAACCGCGCAGCTTGGGATCGTCTGCCAACGCCTCGCGTGAAATCCAAGCTTCAGTCGGGGTACCGCCCACAGCGGGACAAATCAACCCAACCGGCACTCGTAACTGCTGCTGCAGAAAGCGGCCGAAGTACCAAGCGACCGCCGAAAATTGCGGTGCAGAATCGGCGGATGCTCGTTGCCACCCACCCCCGCCAAAGGTTTGTGGTGTCAAGCGCTCAAGTTGTTCCGGCGTAAAAACAAGCGGGCCACCCCGAGCGGCACGTGACCAATCCAACAGTCGCAATTCAGGCTGATCCGCCGCCAACAATGCTTCCTTTGCGTGACTCGATTGACGTAGCATCCACGCCATGTTCGATTGACCGGCACAGACCCATACTTCGCCGATCACAATGTCTTGGATGTGGATCTGCTGCCCCTCCGATTGAACGCGCATCGCCTGCGGCTTAGCGTTAGCTGATCGCGGACGCATCCGCAAACTCCATTTCCCCGCCGGATCCGCAGTGGTGGAAACGGTTTCAGTACCCATCGTGACGCTGACCTTCGCACCCGCTTTCGCTTGCCCCCAGACCGGCAATGCCGCATCCGCCTGCAGCACCATGTGATCGCCAAAGAGACGTGGCATGCGAAGCTGCGAAACAGGCTCGGGCACCTTCGTGCGATCGTCCTTCTCGTCCCCAAGGATGTCATTCAGCCGGACTCTCATAAACGTCATCTGTGACTGACTACCTTCAAACAGAATCCCGACGGTGTCCTTGTCGATCATCGTCATGCAGGAATAGCCCGCACTGCTACCTTCATCCAGCAACAACCGGTGCTCGCTCGGCCAAGTTGATCCGCGATCAGGCGATGCCTTGATCATGATTCGGCGTCGTCCCTGGGTGCTGTCTGGGTTTGAGAAGAGTAACCAGCCATCAGCTTGCTCACCCAATTCACAATTCACATCGATCAAACTGGCCATGCAGGATCGCGGTTCAATCAGGGATCGCTCGGATGTCGGATGCCGCTGCCACGTTTGCCCCAGATCGCGAGTGGTCATCACCACTCGCGCCGATTTTCGGTTGTAACGACAGTTCAACATCAGCACGCCCGGTTGAACTTCAACCACTTGCGATTCCGTGGTGTCATCAAAGGCCCCCGTCCCGACCTGCCACGTTTTGCCGTGATCCTTGGAATAGATGATGGTCGAATGAGGCAGCCTTTTTTGATTCGGCGGATCTTGGTACTGAGCAGCAAACACGAGCGTCCCGTCGCGCATCGTGATTCCTTTGCCCGGCCCCTGCAAAATGAAGCACCACTCTGGCTTTTTGATTTGTTCTGTGATGTTGATCGGATCGGACCAAGTCAAACCGTCATCATCGCTGCGGACCAGCATCAGTTGCCCCGTTTCTTCAGGCTGCATCCCCGGTCCTGATCCAACCCATGAACGATTCCCGTGACTCCAAGTCGCAGCAACCCAAATTGTTCCGGTATTGCGGTCGACCAGAACAGCCGGATCGCCAATCCCGTCATACCGCCAATTCGGATCATCCCCTTGATCCATGATGGTCTGCATCGGCTGCCATGTTTTTCCACCATCGGTCGACCGCGACATCCCAACATCAATATCACCCGGCAAATCTCCGCCGCTACGGTGCCGCACGTCGTAAACACCAATCAAGGTCCCTCGATTGGTGGTTGCCAGTCCCGGAATTCGATAGGTGTGAACTCCATCATCGCCCCCCTGACGAACCGCCACCCCGATTCGCTGCGTCGAACGAACACCGTCCACGTCGACATGCTGCCCATTCGAAAAAATCACTCGGTTCAATTGTGCGTCAACCGAACCACCAACCCTCGCCTGTTGCAGCAAACGACCTGCAACCCAAATCAGGTTTTCACCTTCTGATAATTGCACCGGCGACGCCAACGAATAAGTCATGACATCGCCCCAACGCGAATCGACATTTCCAGCTTGGTTGGCCAAAACAGCAGGCATTGGAAGTTCGCGGGGCCGACCGGATGCATCGGCGGAATAAAGATAAATCGATTCGACGTCGATTGATTTGGCGGCGTCTGCAAAAGCAACCGCAAATTGGTTTACAGAGATGGGATCAAGCTGTCCGGTAGTGGTGACTTTCACCTTCAACAATGGGCTCGCATCAGTCCCGACGAGAGCGGGAAGCGAAAACGGAACAGCTTCAACCGACACAATCTTCTGAGGCTGCAACGGTGCCAGACGTAGATCATCAATCAAAACACCCGTATTGGCAGGGCTTTTAACGGTAAATCGAAATCGCTGAACCGACTTGTCACGGAGTGGTATCGTGACATGGTTTAAAAATGCCCGCCCCACTCGCACCGCTGCATCACCGTTGTAAATCTCTGTCCAATCATCGCCATTAAAAGTCTCAACCCGAAACATGAATGGATTGCGTGATGTCCATCGCTCAGCCCAGAAGGACAATTCGCAGGGCGTATCCAACGGATTGACCAATTCCAAAATCACACTGGTCTGATCTCCGCCGGTCAGTTGCAAACAGTGTTTGCCCGTCTTGGCATGCTTGTCATCAACGATTGTGCGTCCCGCCTGCGGTTTCCAGACACCAAACTCCGTTCGTAGTTCATCAAACGCCCCCGCTTCGGCTCGTTCAAATCCGACAGCAGTTGCCTTGATTGGCTCCACGATTTCCACAGCCAAGTCGGTTGCCAACTGTGCTGTCAATTGTTCAACGAGACGTGGTGCTTTGGCTGCGATATTTTCTTTCTCGATCCAACCACCACCGTAATCGTATAACTCTGTTGCTCGAATTTCGTTGGACGATTGATCGAGCCATTGCGTTAAGCGATGTGTTGAAGTCCGCATTGAGTACCCCATCAATCCGCCCCCGCGTGGGTATTGACTGAAGGCGGCTGACTTGATGGATTGCGTCGGATCTTTCAGGATCGATACGAAACTGCTGCCGTCCAATGACTTTGCATCCAACGGCTTGGCGATTGGCAATCCGGCCAACTCGGCGAGAGTCGGATACAGGTCAACGAGTTCCACCAGTGACGAGCTTGATTTCCCTGGTTCCGCCATCGCCGGAACTTTCACGATCAAGGGAACGCGGGTGTCGAGTTCGAAGTTCGTTGTCTTGCCCCACAAGCGATGCTCACCGAGGTGGTAGCCGTGATCGCCCCACAAAACCACGATCGTATTTTCGCCGAGTCCCGTTTCTCGCAACTCATCCAATACGCGTCCAACTTGCGCATCGATAAAACTGACACATGCGTAATAGGCTTGCCGCACACGGCGTTGATTGGACTCGGGGATCGAACCGCGATTGGGTTGGTCGGTGTATCGCCTTAACTCACCCGAACTGTGTCCTGCAAACGGCGGCGCATCATCAGGAAGCTCGGGACTCACCGGCAAATCAACTGATTGGTATAGATCAAAATATTTCTGTGGCGCAATCTGTGGTGAATGCGGCTTGATGAATCCGACCGACAAGAAAAACGGCTGATCACTCGTTTTAAATCGCTGCAAGGCATCCACTGCCGCCGTCGCAACCTTGCCGTCGTAGAGCATCTCATCGGCGACATCGGGCGACTCAGTCGCCAAACCGAACACAAGTTTCTGCGTCCATTCGTCGGTCGCCGCATTTGTCGGCTGATACATCCGTTGGAAAGCAGATTGTGCGGCCGTTATGCCTTCCTCGGTGTAATAGTAGCGTGGTCCAAAACGAATCGCTGGCTCCGACCAACTTTCGGGGTCCCCCATCGTGTCCCACTTCGTTTTGCTGGCACCGTCCGGAAAGACCCCGTGATAAATCTTGCCGATTGCAGTCGCATGATACCCATGCTGCTTGAAGTGCTGCGGCAACGTCACCAGATCACGATGTTCCTCGCGAAAGTGCGAGTGATTCCCTAGCACCCCCGTGGAATCCGGCCGCATCCCGGTCATCACGCTCGTGCGTGACGGATTGCAGACCGCTTGTTGGCAATAGGCTCGATCAAACCTTCGCCCAGCGGCTGCCAACGCGTCGATGTTGGGACTGTGAATGTGTGCAGCCCCGTAGCAGCCCAACTCGGGCCGTAAATCATCAATCGCGATGAACAGCACGTTGGGGCGATCGAGGTTTGGCGGCGACTGGGCCGCCGAGGACGTTTCAACGACGCCCACTGCAAACACAACGATCATCAGCAAGTCAGCAATCAATCTCATCTTATCGACCATATCAAGGAGCTTCGCCACGGTAATGGACGAACAAAAAATGCATCTTGGGATGGCTGATTATAGCCCCACTCGAATCGCAGTTCTTGATGATGAGCCTCTCGCCAGACCAGCATGTTTGCAGAAACAACACTGGGCTTGCGGCGACAACACAGGGCTTGCGGCGATAACACAGGGCTTGCGGCGATTACACTGGCTTCCAGCAATCAAACAATCCGCCCCACTACAATCACGGGACGAAAACAGCACGTTCCGCGTTCCCGATCAGCACTTCAACCTTTGCGAGAGAACGGTTCGCCAACGGCATAGCGTACCCAACAAGTGACTCGCCGATCAAAACCGCAACCCGTCGGCAGCATACGGATGTTTTAGCGAGGAGCGATCGCCAACAGATAGATTGGCGATCACATTCGACATGATCAAACAATTCGCCAGTCAATCTCCCAGCCAACCTCTTGCCGCAGCCAACCTCTTGCCGCAGCCAATCTCTTGCCGGACTAAGGTTCATACAACCGAAGTCATTTCAACTGCCGCAACTAGCCTTGCCGCTGTTGGCCTTCTTGGTGACGGCCTCCGAATTCGCCGCTGACCACCCGAGCATGGTGGTCATTTTGATGGACGACCAGGGCCACACAGACTTCTCGTTCAGTTCCCATTACCCGCTGGAAGTGTCAACTCCCCGGATGGATTCACTTCCCCGTGAGGGAGTATGTTTTTCTCAAGCCTATCTCTCTGGCAACGTTTGCTCACCGACCCCTGCAGGGCTGATGTCGGGCGGTACCAGCATCGCGTTGGCGTCTACGATGGGGAAACAGGCGGGTCAGGTTTCGATCCTAACATTCCAATCTTTCCTACCTACCAGACGACGACTTTGCGGGTGCCTTCGGCAAGTGGCACCTGGGATTGGACAGCGACTATCCTACGTTCAAATGGTATCCGCTCACACGCAGGTTCGATTCTGGTTGCTGTCGGGTCGGGTGTGCGGAGTCTATTCGCGAGGTGGTTTAACCGCCTTTGGATTCGTCTGTTCCATCGTTTGTTCCATCGCCTGCTCCATTGTTTGCTCCATCACAGGAGCATCCGACTGCGATGCTTCATCACTCGATCCGGTTGAGGCACGATCGTGCCGCCCCCACCAGCGATCGCCATCCTCGACGGTCCAAGTCCCCGCTGCCGCACACTTCGAAATCAGCAGTGAGACGTCGCGGGCGGTCTGAGGACGCTTGGCCCGCGACTTCTCCAAGCAACTCATAATCACATCCTCCAATTGCCCCGAAACTTTGACGCCTTTACGGGCTGATGGAGGAACCGGCGCCTCTTCAAGGTGTTTTTGACACAACTCCGACATGCCCTTCGCTTCAAAAACTGGCCGCCCGGTCAGCAAAAAATAACCGACCGCTCCGACCGCGTAGATATCGGTACTGGCATCGACCGTCATCGGTGCTTGGATCGATTCAGGCGACATGTAGAGCGGCGTTCCTGCCATGGTATTCTCGTTCGAACCTTTCCCCGTCTGGTCGACTGCTTTGACCAAGCCAAAATCGAGCACCTTGATGACATCGGGTTCACAGCCCCGTCGATTCAACATCACATTGGCCGGCTTGATGTCACGGTGCACCAGACCATTGGAGTGAGCTTCGAACAACGATCCACACATCTGCACCAAGATATGAATTACACGAGCCTCCGTTTGCGCTCCGTATTTATCCACCAACTCCTGCAAGTCGACTCCATCGAGGTATTCCATTGCGTAATAGAAGACACCTTCGGGAGTGCGGCCGTAATCATAAATCGCAATCGTGTTGGAATGGGTCAATTGACACGTGATCTGAACTTCATGTTCGAAGCGAGCGATCGAAGCATCGTTGACTTTATCGGCAGAGAGCAGCTTGATCGCAGTTGGGCGACGCAACATGGAGTGGTGCCCTTTGAATACCACGCCCATCGCACCCTCACCCAACTTTTGGTCCAACGTGTACTGACCAAGTTGCTGGGCTTCGATCGCCGCTTCACGCGCCTGGACCTGCAGGCGTGCAACAATGATCGTGAACACAAAGATCGCGATGGCCGACACAACCAACAGGGTAAAAACGGTCAAGAATGCGCGTTGCAAGATGACCAAGGGACGGAACGCTTGTGCGACATCAACCTCGGTCGTCACCCCCAGATTGTGGTCCGCCATCCAAATCCACGCACCGATTACCATGACACCCCGGTAGTCACGATACCCCTCGACATCGACGCCTTCTGCTCCATTGATTGCGGAAGCAGCCATTTTGGTGAGCGGCAACTCGGAGCGGCGAACCCCCGGGCGAAAACCCGCGGTCATGTCGGCACCCGGATCACGAACGGGTAATTGCAGCATCGACCTGGAACCTGGCTGATCAGCCAACAAACCAAGCAGGATCAAATCTTCATCGAAACGGCTATTCGAAACCATCATTCCAGCCGAATCAAACGCATAAGTCTCTCCGGATGCTCCCACTCGTCCCAGCTGCAGGATATCGGTGAATTCGCGCTCCGGTTGAATCTGCACCGCCAACGCACCGATCACTTGAAACGATTCATCTCGCACCGGGGCACACGCATACATCGTCGGAACGCCCGATCGGATCTTTCCATCACTCGACTTCAGCATCACGACACTCGGGAACGGGTTCGAAACGTTCGTTTCCCCTCCCAATGCACGTGTCAAGAAACCGTCGTACTCAGGAATGTCTTGCTGCCCATCCAATGATCGGTAGCTCGATGAAACGACTTGCTTCGATTTATTCACCAGCAGATAGCCAATGAATCCATGCGCCTCCAACGCTGGACCAAGTTCCTTGTCAATCTGCCGCCGCAATTCCGCCTCGGACAACAAATTCTCCTCCTCCTCCTTCGACCGATCGGTTCCGATCATCGCATAGATCAAGTCTCGCACATGCGCATCATTGGCAAGTGCTTCAGTGGTTGACTCCTGTACTTCAAACCACTTCCGTAGCATCTCCGTTTCCATCTGAACGATGGCGGTGAGCCCCGATTGAACATTGTCCTTGATCGTCGATTCGATCGACATGCGAACAAAAAAGCCAAGCACCGATAAGATCACCACCGCAGCGATCGGCCACAACCAAATCTGCTTGCGGAGAAAAACGCCAGCCCGCGTGATCGATTGGGACAGCGAATGAGAAGCCCAGGTCATGTGGATCTGGGGATGCTGCTGTTCGGCACTAGACTGAAGCAGTCGTTTCAGAGGATTCATGGAAGTTCGCAGCGTGGTGTTGAATTCGGATCGGCGTGACTGACTGGACGCTGTTCGCGGTCAGATTCTGGTTCTCGGTCCGACTCTGGTTTCGCGGTCAAATTCTGGTCGCAGTTCGGCACGATCCGCCGCCGGTTGGGGCAAATGGTTGGAAACCGCCCAAATGACCTGCCACTCGCAGCGTGACTGCGACAAGCAGTGATGCGAATCGCCGTTGGAGGTGGCGTTCGCAGAGGGGCAAGGCTTCGATTTTAGCAATCACTAGAGTAATCAATGTGGGCCAATATCGGCCGTTTTTCGCCGAAATCGCTTCCCTCCGTTGCAGCGATCGCACCGATCACACCGCCTGCACGCTGAGCTGCCAACGTAAATCTCGACTTAAAACAGGTGTGGTGACCGGCCAAGCAGTCACCAGGCGATTGGCAGTGCCAATTGAATCCCGGTGAAACGCTTGACGCCCGCGACTCACGAGTTTACTTTGCAATGCAAAGTAATGCGAAGACCGAAGCAGTTAATCGCCCTTTCCGGGAACACTCAGAAAGCCTCCGTTTCTTCCAGCCCACTCAGTTTTTTTCCAGCCCACCGAGGAAGCGATGCTGATGGTTCACCCGATCCGGGCAGAATCGCTATCCAACTTTGATCGTTCTCCAGCCAAGCACATTGCGATGCAGCACTTTATCCAACACGACTACTTCACGTTTCAATGCCAGCACGTCGCATTGACTGTTTGCCTCTGCCTGTTCACAACCACTCCGCTTAGTGCCGGTGATGGCTTCGCCGATGATTTAACGATTCCCGACGGAATTGAAATCTCCGATCCGATTCGTTACTCCGAGGCGATCACTCCGCCAGCACACGACGATTTCAAGCGACGAGTCTTGCAGTCGGTGCGGAAAGAGGATTCTGGAAAGCCAACGGTTGCCGCAATACTCCCCAACCTGTCACTCACTTTCGCCAGCCAGCGAGAGCGACTGGAGAGGTTCTTTGCCTCCAGCCCGGCATGGCGAGTATTTGAAGTGCGAGGCAATCGATACGCCACCCGCCGCTGGAAAATTGGTGATGATTGGCGATACGAGATGCATGGCTACTACTCAGCCTTCAATTTAAATCACGCCCCGAGACAGCAGGAACCGCTCCCAGACTTTCAAACTCGCTGCACCCTTGGACTCTCCAATCAACCGTGGGTGAATTTTGTCCGCGATGC
>JAQWPZ010000148.1 GCA_029245125.1 Rubripirellula sp. | reverse complement strand
CGAGCCGAGCACACTGGTCTTGATTGTTTTGATCGGGTTGTATTGATAGTGTCCGGGTGCTGCGGGACACGCGAGGTTGTAAATCCGGTCCACCTCTAAGAAGATCGGCAGTGTGATATCGTGCCGCAACAACTCAAAATTTGGCTTGCCGATCAGGTGCGCAATATTCGATTTCTGGCTGGTGAAAAAATTGTCCAAACAGATCACATCGTGGCCTGCCGTGACTAGCCGCTCGCATAGATGGGACCCCAAAAAGCCAGCGCCACCGGTGACTAAAATTCGTTGAAGCATTGCGAAGGTCTTGGGGAACGGGTCTCGGGAAACAGACGAATTCGCGACGTCGCAAACAAGACGGAGCTTGGGGCATCAACGACGATTCAGGCATTTTGCAGCAAGTTATACAGAGTTTTGCACCATGGCAGGGGTAGGTGTCAACTCAGTCTCATCGGCTACTGGGAGATCCCAAATCAACACACAGCTCTTTGTTGTCGATTAAACGCGTCTGCCCTACGCGTGCCGCGATCAAGGCGACGGCAGGGCGATCGAGGTTCGCAAGTGGAACAAGCGTGTCAGCATTCACAATGACGGCGTAATCGATTTGGTGAACGCCGTCACCACTGACCAAAGTTTGTCTCATTCGGTCTTGCAGGGTCGCAGCATCCCGTTCGCCTGCCGCAATTGCCTGTTCCACATCTTTCAATGCCGCCGACAATCGCAGCGCGCGATGACGTTCGCTCGGATCGAGGTACCGGTTTCGGCTACTCAGTGCGAGGCCATCCGGTTCACGAATGATTTCACAGGCAATGACGTCGATTCCAACATCCAGATCTCGGGACATTGCCTGAATCACCTTCCATTGCTGGTAATCCTTTTTTCCGAAGAACGCGCAATCGGCCGGGACAGCGTGAAAGAGTTTCATCACGACCGTCGTGACACCCCGAAAGTGCTCCGGTCGGCAGTTCCCCTCAAGCGTTCGCGCGACCTCAGGTGGCTCAACATAGGTACTGAAACCGGGCGGATACATCGCTTCGTTTTGGGGCACAAAGACCGCCGCAACGCCAGCCGCCGCAAGCATCTCGTAATCCTGCTCGAGGGTTCGTGGGTAACAGCTTAGATCTTCCGTCGCCGCGAACTGGGTAGGGTTCACAAAAATGGTTGCGATCGTAGCGTCGCAATGTCGCTGGCTCTGATCAACCAGCGATAGATGTCCCGCGTGCAAAGCCCCCATCGTCGGCACCAACCCGACTCGCTTTCCATTCGCACGCAAAGCTCTTGTGAATTGCCGAGCTTCATCAGGTGTTGAAAGAGTTTTCATCAACCAATTCAGAGCGCAGAGGTCGCTTCGTCGAGCACGCTTTCACTGACATAGATCGGCAACGGCGGCGAGAAGGTTACGGCAACGGCGATTGCATCGCTTGGACGCGAATCGATTTCTACCAACTCACCACTTTCTTTCCGCAGTTGCAATTTGGCAAAATAGGTGCTTTGATTCAGTTCACTAATCGTGACGCTCTCCACCGTCGCGCCGAGTGTTTTCGCAACGCTTACGATTAGGTCGTGCGTCAACGGGCGTGGTGGCTGATAATCCTCTTTGACGCGGCGATCGATATTCGTTGCTTCAAAAATCCCAATCAGGATCGGAAATTCACGTTCGCCGTCCGCTTCCTGAAGGTAGATCACCTGGTTTTCCGTGAGCTCGGAAATGATGATCCGAGCGAGTTGCATCTTGACAGTCATGATCGACGACGCGTTCGGCGGTAAGTGAGAGGGTCGAAACGATTGGCGGCAGAAACCGGTGCGGTCGAAGAGGCAGAACTGATACGACAACTTCATCGTGCCAGTCGGCTATCAAGTTCTAACGCAGTCGAATCCCGATACGTTGAATTATACCGTACTCGTCGAAGGCGGGGCAGCGTCGTTCGCGGAAACTACCTGAAACGGCCGTCCACTCCATCGATCCCAACAGGACAGATGGGTGGACAAACCAATTGCGATTCTGCTTCGGCGACTACTTTTCCAGTCTTAGGATGACCGTTGATAGTGGTGGTAGGTTCAGCGAGATGCTGTCGGGACGACCATGATGGCCTTCACCTGTCGAGTTACAGCCGGGGTAGTTCCCGACATTGCTGCCCCCGTAGGCCTCACTATCGCTGTTGAATATCTCTTTCCAGTATCCGCCTTGCGGGACGCCCATGCGGTAGTCGTAACGCACCACAGGAGTGAAGTTACAGCAAACCAAGATAGGCGAGGCACCGTCGAATCCCTTTCGCAGATAGCCAAGGGTGCTATCTTTTCCATTCAAGCATTCGATCCACTCGAAACCTTCATCGACGAAGTCGAGTTGATGCAATGCTGGGTTTTCCACGACGATCTTATTGAGATCTGAAATGAGTTGCTGCACGCCACGATGCGTATCAAAATCCAACAACTCCCAGGCGGGCCCATCGTCGTGATTCCATTCAGTCCACTGTGCCAATTCGCCACCCATGAACAACAAATTCTTTCCCGGGTGGGTCCACATGTAGGACTAGAGCAGGCGGAGGTTGGCGAATTTTTGCCACATGTCGCCGGGCATTTGACTCAGCAGCGAGCCTTTTCCGTGCACCACTTCATCATGCGAGAGTGGCAGCATGAAGTTCTCGGTAAACGCGTAAATCATGCTGAACGTTAAGTCGCTCTGATGATGGCTGCGATAAACCGGTTCCTTGTGCATGTAATCAAGGGTGTCATTCATCCAGCCCATGTTCCACTTGTAGGTGAAACCGAGTCCACCATCGTAAGTGGGGCGTGAGACACCCGGCCATGCCGTTGATTCCTCAGCCGCTGTCACTGCGCCTGGAAACTGTTCATGAACGGCGACATTGAATTCGCGTAAAAAATCAATCGCTTCTAAATTCTCACGTCCGCCATATTGATTTGGGATCCAGTCTTCACTCTCACGGCTGTAGTCGAGATACAGCATGGATGCGACTGCATCGACCCTCAATCCATCGATGTGATATTTGTCGAGCCAGAACAACGCATTGGCGATTAAGAAATTCTTAACCTCGTTGCGACCGTAATTAAAAATCAGCGTTCCCCAGTCAGGATGTTCACCCTGACGCCGGTCTGCGTGCTCGTACAAAGCCGACCCATCAAACCGGGCCAAGCCATGAGTATCCTTGGGGAAGTGAGCGGGAACCCAGTCGATGATTACACCGATGCCATGCTGGTGCATGTAATCAACGAAGTACATGAAATCTTCAGGCGAACCGTGGCGACTGGTCGGTGCGAAGTAGCCAACCGTTTGATAGCCCCATGAACCGGTGAAGGGGTGCTCGCTAACCGGCATGAGTTCCACGTGAGTGAAGTTCATACGATGGCAATAATCGGTGAGTCGCTTGGCAAGATCTCGATAATCGAGCCAGCCATGCGTACGTCCGGGAGCTTGTTGCCAACTGCCAAGGTGAACCTCATAGACGTTCATCGGGGCGTGCATCGGGTTCCAGTCCCGTCGACGTGACATCCAATCGTCATCATTCCATTGATGAATGGTCAGATCGGCGATGACGGAGGCGGTAAGCGGTGGAAGCTCGGCCGCGAACCCGAGCGGATCGCATTTGTCGACCCACTCACCATCCTGACTCAGTATGCGAAACTTATATTTTTCACCTGCTTTGGCACCCGGGATGAAAAGCTCCCAGATCCCGAGGTGCTCTAACTCCCGCGCCGCATGCCC
Organism: Rubripirellula sp.; assembly: GCA_029245125.1. GTDB lineage: Bacteria > Planctomycetota > Planctomycetia > Pirellulales > Pirellulaceae > Rubripirellula. Next base: position 3,327 of record JAQWPZ010000148.1, on the reverse strand, counting down.
GCGGCCATCCCAGCCATTGAAATCACCGACGACTTGAACGCTCTTCGCGTTGGGAGCCCAAACGGAAAAGTTGACTCCTTCGATGCGATCGACGGTTCGGATCTGGGCCCCAAGCCGGTCGTAGAGCTGGTGGTGACGGCCTTCACCGATGAGGTAACGATCAAGATCTGTCAGCAAGGAGGGAACCGCATAGGGATCTTGCATTTCTACGACTTCGCCGGATTTCTTCGTCATCTGAATGCGATACTTAGGTTGCGCGTTTGGTTCAACACTAGCATCTTCGCCGCCGCGGGCTCGCTCGTCGACCGCCCCGTCACAGATCGCTTCGAAAAAACCGCCCGGGTGTAATCTTCGCATGGGCCGCTTAACACCCGATGGAACGTCAATGATCCAGGCGGCTTGTGCCTCGGGCAGGAAGCTGCGAACCGCTGTGGCCGATTGACCACGATAGCGAATCGGATGAGGGCCGAGCACACTCGACGGGTTATCAAGTGTGCCTTCCAAAAGTTGGCTGATGGTCGACAGAGTGACTTCAGTTTGCATGGAGGGTCTGCTGTTGAGCTGTTAAGGGAAGATTGCGGGGAGAACGCGGCCGTTATGCAGACTGCAGAACGGCATCGGGTGTGGTAGTGTCCTGCCATTGTGCAGGCGATCGGCGATTTCGAATCACGATTCGTGGTGTTGAATCTGCTGCCCTCGGGGAGGCAGGGCTAGGTGCCGCGGGGGGCTGCGGCACCGAACTGGCAACCTCATTCATCAACCATCGGCGAAGCGGATCCGTCGGCCGCGGAGGACTTGTGTGAGGTGAATCGATGCGAAGATTTCTATCCTGAACCGTGCGAATATTTTGACCCGAGCTGATATTCCGGGAACTCACCAAGCAAGCTTGGACACGATGGATTGCAATCGCTCTGTCAATCCGTCGCCACAAATCCGCATGCTGGACATCGATCCGCCGGCCAAAATGTTCCCACATGAATCCGCTCGATCGCCAGCGGGGCAACGAATCCGAAAGCGATCGGATCAAATAGCGATTGCTGCTGACCAAAGTCACATTCGCCGGACCATCGATGGACTCCAGCCCGCGAACGGCGGCCAAGAGCGTGAGCCGATTCAGATCCCCTACATCGTGATCGTTGGCGGAAAAGACCGGTGTTCCGTCAGCGGATTCCAAATCGAACTGCCAGAATCCTTCGGTCAAACCGTTCGATCGCGACTGGCATACCAATAAGTAGTCCGAGAGCGTCGGCTTGGTCTGGGAATCCGTGACAGCCGTTGGCGTCATTGTGTCGGTAAAAAACACGGCAGGCGGTATCCGAATAATGGGGCGGTCGCGGGCATGTTCCGTTTGCCCACAACGCGTTTTTGGGGAGGCGATCCATCAACGGTGTGCAGCAAACCGCTTTGCCAGCATTCCGGCAGCGATCCGCATGGAATACCAGTTCGGCAAACTCATCCAGTTCGCTAAACCTTCTCCCCCGAAAAAACATCGCCCAATCCCTAATGCCTAAACCGTGACCGTTACAGTCCCTCTATCCCGATGACCGAACGCTGAATTGACTGGTGCTAATGCGAGATTGAGCGGATGGCTGTGACGACGCTGTGACAACGCCGGGTGATACAGCGGAGCGAAACAGCCGGGCGAAACAGCGGAGCTTCAGCCGGGCGCAATTGAACGGCATGCGGCAAAGTCAGTGATGCCTCGCACAGACTGAACCGATATCCGTTGCGAGCTGCTCATTCAAACCCTGTGGCTGCAGGTCCATTCAACAGCGATCGCTCGCCGATCGGCGCGACTCGATAAAGGCACGAGCAATGCAGTTAGCAAGCTTGTGAAAATAGCAGGGCGGTCTGCAATTCAAATCCTGCACTCGATCGCAGGACTAGCGCAAATTGAGGACGCGCCGAATTCGAGCAGCTACCGTCGGGTCGCGTTCTTCTGTCACGCGAAGACGCAACTGGCTGTTGACCGCTGGGTCGTTCATGGTGGCAAGCACCGAGATGGCCTGAAGCTTGACATCGCGACTTTCATCATCAAGCAACATCAGTAGCCAAGGGCGGGGGTCGATTTGAGGCAAGTGCGCAATCGCGTCAATGAGGGCGAGGCGAGTTGCCAAGTCAGCCGAGACGATTTGCGTCGCAATCGTGATTTCATTTTCGTTGTAACCACGGGCAGTCAGCTCATCACGCGCTTTCCCTCGCAATTCACGGTTTTCGCTGCCAAGCCAATGCATCACGCTACGATCATCGAACGTTCCCAACGGGGAGTCGATCAAATGCGCTGCAGCTTGAACATTGGAGGAAAGATCTCCATCGGCGGGAGCTAGCTGCGCATTAACATCATGCAAAACGACCGCTTGGTTCGGTTCGACAGGCGTCAGCCTTGACAACGATGAGCGGTAGACAGATGGCTTGTCAGCCACTTCCATCTCCCCAGCTTGCATGGAAGCCTCAACCGGTTGGATTCCCTGGCTGTCATTTTCGCTACGTCGATCCCGTGCCTCGGGTGGTGGCCAGTCAGTCCACAGCCCCGCTTGTATTTCCTTGACCGGGAGCGGCTCGCTTCGAACATACAAACGCTGAGGCGCGGATGAATCGAGTGGTTCATTACTGAGGATACTGGGGCCAGCGCGATCTGAAATGGCCAACATGTCCATCGCGTGATTGGCATCGTCGTAGAGCAATTTCGACGGCTTGTCTTGACGATTAACGGAGTATTGAATTGTTTCCTGCAGCAACGAACTGGCCCAACCGGTGCGGTCATCCGGCAAATAGACCGCGATTGCTTGGATCGATCTCACCAGGGTGGCGTGATTCCGCTGCAGTTTTCGCGCTGGCAAAATTGTCCATGCGTTTTGGTTTTCTGACAATAAATCGTAGGCGGTTCTCGCTACTTCAGGGTCCGGATCTGCGAGGGCCGAGACCAAAGGATCGATCGCTACATCCCCGAGACTGGCGAGCTGAACCAGACGCTCGCGTTTCTCCTGACTGGGGAGGGATTCAAATCCGTTTGTGTAGCGTTGCACCAACCATCGTGGGGTGAATCGCGTGACCGCTAACGTGACCGTCAAGCCAACAGCCACTAGCGCAAGCAGTTTCAGGGCAGACTTGACGCCCTTTGCTTTTCCACGACCTTTTTGCGAAAAGTCAACGGAGAACGGGTTATCAGATTGGTCGCCAAATTCCATTTTGGTCCATTCCTGGGCAGCGGAGATGCCCAATTGTCGCGATCATTGCCCCCCCAAATCAAGGGCATTTTCGATCGACCAGATCGAAAATGCCCGACCCGAGTGAAGGTTCGGGCCGACGGTGGTTTGTTCCCTGTGA
>JAQWPZ010000128.1 GCA_029245125.1 Rubripirellula sp. | reverse complement strand
GGCGGACCGGTTTATCAGACCGATCCCAATCGTTGCTGCTTTGATCGAACGTTGCGAGTGTTGCATGGTGCGGCACGTGGTCAGCATGCCTGGGCGAGCGCGATTCGCCGCGACCAGAGCGAAGACCGAGCGAAGGCACCCATTGTCGGCTGGGATCGGAAGTTTCAATTGGTCAAGGTCAGCCCACTGGCTAACTGGACCAAAAACGATGTCTGGGGTTTGATTGCCCAGCATGACATTCCTTACAACCCGCTCCATGATCAGGGTTATCCGAGTGTCGGTTGTCGACCTTGCACCCGGGCGACGATGTTAGGCGAGGATGAACGTTCCGGCCGCTGGAGTGGGTTTCAAAAGACCGAGTGCGGGCTGCACTCATCCTAGGGAGGGCTGGCATGTTGATCTCCGCGCGGGCCCACTACGCTTCTTTAGCGTTGTTGGAACTTGCTTCTCGAAGTGCGAGTGGCGACCTTGTGACGATTCGCGAAATAAGCGATCGCCATGGTGTCCCACGCCCTTTTTTAGTTCAGATCTTGCGAACACTGCGTGCCGCCGGATGGGTGCAGAGTCTTCGCGGAAGCCAAGGCGGATACCGATTGGCTGTCGATCCAACGCAGCTAAGTCTGCTGGATATCGTTGAGGCGGTCGGGTGCCAAGAAGCTGCCGGGCCGAGAGCTGATGGGAAAGCGACCGCAGCGGACCAATTGTTGCAGGGTGTTTGGGATGAGGCGTTTGAGTCATCAAGGCGTGTTTTAGCCGAGGCCCACTTAAGTGATCTGGTGGAGCAGGCCAAGCATGGCGATTCGACGATGTTCTACATTTGACACTGCTGAATCACTCGATCTCATCGATCGGGATGCCTTGGTCACTCGTGGAGATCTTGGGTGGCCCAAAACCAACCTTGGGTGGCCCAAAACCAACGATTGATCGAGCGTCGCGGCGACCGTGAGCTGGTCATTGGAATGTTGGCATTGGCTTAACTGATCGTCTATCGTATTCGTCCATGAGGCCATTGGTTGTTGCATGGCCTCTCCCACCTAACCTCGATGAGTAAGCCAATGTCGAAAAAACTATGGTTCTGTTGTTTGGCGTGTTTTTGCGCTGCAACCATCTTTAATCTTTCCGCTCGCGCTGCTGAAGATGAAGCACCGAAGTACAAGACCAAGGAGATCATGAAAGCAGCCTTCAAAGGTCCCTTGATCAAGAAGGTTGCTGCCGGTGATGCTTCGGACGAAGAAAAGAAGAAACTGTATGGGATGTTGGTCGCGTTGGGTAAAAATAAGCCACCCAAAGGTGAAGCAGACAGTTGGGACAAGTTGAACGCCGCGTTGGTGAAAGCCGGAAAAGCCGTTGTCGACGGTGACGCAAAGGGCGGGGCAATGCTTCGCAAAGCGGCTAACTGCAAAGCTTGTCACAGCAAACACAAGCCGTAGTCGTTCTGCCAGCCTCGATGAGGCTGGCGAGCAGGAGAACTGACAGGTGCTAACGGCTAGGGCACCACATGTTTTTCGTAGCGAAATTTATGAGGTGCCCCTGCCACTCCTTTTTTTGCAGCCTGTTGGATCTGGGGCCTGTTGGATCTGGGGCTTGTTGGATCTGGGGACTGTTGTTTGATCACGGTTTGTGAGGCGTGAGCGAGCGACCATTTTTTGAGGCAAGTCCGTTCTCGCGTGATTGGTCTTGGCAGATCCTGCCGGGCCAGCTTTTTGATCGAGAGGCAACATGCGAACACCACTGATGCGAATTCGAATTGGTGGACTCGTACTTGCGCTGGTGTTCACGGTTGCAGTGTTGGGGTATCGGTTCCTGGCTGGCTATGACTGGCTGAGCGCGGTCTACATGGTTGTCATTACAGTTTCGACCGTTGGATACGGCGAAACTTCCGACCTGTCGCCGCAAGTGCAGGCTTTCACCGTAGCCGTCATCTTGGTGGGGATCTCTGCCTCGGTTTATACCTTCGGCGGCTTGATTCAGGTAATGTTGGAAGGAGAACTCGAACGTGTGCTGGGGAAACGTCGCATGATCAAAGACATTCAAGGCCTGACAGGTCATTCGATCATTTGCGGATATGGTCGAATGGGTCACAATCTGGCGTTAGAGTTGCAGTCGCATGGTCGTCAATTAGTGGTCATCGATCACGATTCTGAAAAAGTCGCAGAAGCGACATCGCATGGATTTTTGTGTGTCCTTGGAGATGCCACCGATGAAGTCGCGTTGCAGGATGCTGGCTTGGATCGCGCTGCCACGTTGGTGAGTACCTTTCCCAACGATGCTGAAAGTGTTTTTATCACACTAACAGCCCGCAATTTGAACTCAGGCATCAAGATCATTTCTCGAGCCGAACGGGAAAGCACCCAGCAGAAACTTCGACAAGCCGGTGCCGACACAATCGTGATGCCGACAGTTGTCGGAGCCCGGCAAATGGGGCGAATGATTACGCGCCCTTCCACCGCCCACCTGATCAACCTCGTCGACGAAGGCAGTAATCGAGAATTCGATTTAGATGAGTTGATTGTGGAGGCGGGCAACCGTTTGGTCGGAATGACGGTCGAGAAAACCGAAGCGCATCGACGGCACCACTTGTTGGTCGTCGCGATCAAGGATGCCAGCGGCGCTCTGCGATTTAACCCCGCTGCGAATGAGCAGTTCGCTGATGGTGACGTGGTGATGGTCGTTGGTCACCGTGACCATATCAGTCAGTTTCGAGGTGAATTCGGGATCCGAGCCGAGTAATCGTCGCCGACAATTCGGCGAATATCGAGCGACAATCCATCATTCGATGTGATCGATACCTATTGGTCAGTCGAGCAGTATCCGCTCGTCAATCACAGCGAATTGCAGTATCAGCGAATCGCGAAATCAGCACTCAATCGGGGCCAACAGCGAACAGGTCAAATCCTGCTTCGAAAAATATCTGGACCCAGCGACGCTTAGCGATGAAGCAGCGACGCTTCACGATGAAGCAGCGACGCTTAGCGATGAACTAGCGACGCTTAGCAATGACACAGCAAAATCAGGTCACTGTGAGACGGCAAAGCACTGCCGTAGCTGGTTATGCAGCGGCTAATCGAGAAACTCAGAGAGTGTGACACTTGGGGTTGGCAACTTCAACAGTGGTGCAAACTCGGCAGTTGATTCATCAACGGCCGCGAATATCGCTGCTAGTTGTTCGTCCGATTGGTTGGTTAGCTTTGCAAAGCCCGAGAAGAACGCGTCTCGTTCGTTCCAGTGTTCGTCGCTGCACGATGGGAGCATGGACGCGAGCGCGACGCTGGCCGATCCGCGGTCACTGTCGCTTTCAATGAGTTCGTCAAGTTGAGTGTGTTGTTTGATTAGCGTGATGAATTCTGGTGGTAGATTCCACTGCTCTGCAAGCATGGCGGCTGCGTCGGCATGGTCCCAGCCGAATATCTCCTTCTCCAGCCCGCTCAATCGCCGACCCTCAGCGGCTCGCTTTTGCAAGAGCGGTTCATATTCGTCGGGTAGCTCTTGCAGCAGGAGTGGGATTGCCATGTCCTGAAGCAACGCACCCGCAAAAAGCTCCTCAGAGTTGTGGAGTTTCAGCGATTTTCCGAGGGCTCTAGCAAAGAGGGCTCGGCGCAGCGAGTCTTGCCAAAGCGATTTAAGATCGAAGGGACCAAACTTCGGATTGGGAATCACGCTGAACACGGCATTCCAAAGCGCGAAGTTTGTTATCGCGCGGGTACCGACCAGCGTGAGCGCCTGGTGAATGCTCATGATCTCACAGCTGAAACCGAAATACGACGAATTGACGAATTTCAGTACCTGTCCCATCAGGCCTGGGTCGGCTTCGATGGGTACTGCAAAGTCGGGAGGTCCGCAATCGTTATCTTGCGACAGTTGCAGCAGATTGACGGCACTGTTGGGCAGGGCCGGCAAAACACCTGAGCGGAAGACATCTTCAAGCGGGATGGTCGATTGGGTAGTCATTGCGAATGTCAGTTAATTTACCAGACAAGATTGAACAACCGTTCGATGGTCGGACACAGCACGCGACCAAGGATTCCGGCGTCGAATGGTACGTCGCACATAAGCGGCCGGCGAAAAGAATTGATCGTTTCTTGGTGATGCTTCGGGGGGCAATGGCAAGACGGTGTCGTTGTCGTCGGTGCTCTTTCGCTGTTTGGTTTTTGCCTCCTCGGTTGAGTCATCGCAACCTCGAGCTGCTGTGGTGGGGCGAAAAAGCAACCTTTCCCTTCGGGCTGGAAGTTGCCGAGATTGACGTAAAGTCTTCGCCAGCAAGGGATTAGAGTGGCCGGCAATGCCTGGCGTTGGATCTCTGGACCGACGCATGCAGGAGGTAGCCCGCATGAGTCACTTCTACTTACATCCGGATGATCGTCGCTGGCTGAAGCGATGGTTTCGAAATAACCTGGTTTGTGTTGTAGCGATTATCGCCTTCGTGTCGCTTTTACACTTCTCCGCGGTCGTGCAGGACAGCGTGAGTGCCAATGCAGTCCAAAGGCCAGACCGAGTGGTCACGCCGGAGGGTTGGCGGAGAACAACAAGGGGTTGGGAGCACACTTCGCAGTGGCATTTCAACCGGGCCGACGCGTCGTCGGTATCAGACTCGCCGCCGCAGGTGCAGTCACGGCAGGTGCAGTCACGGTGGGTGCAGTCACGGTGGGTGACGGGCAAGCTGGAAACGCTGCGGCGGATTTCACCACTGGTGATCGCGATGACACAAATTGCCGCCGTCGCGATCATCATCTGTCTGTCAGGAAGAGCTCGTCGTAGCGTTCGGAATGGTGAGGCCGATCCCGTCAGCTGACGCTTACTTGCGAGCCGTTTTCTTGACTTCGTCCATCAATTTTTCGCTTAGCCGTGCTCGATATTCCATCAGGCTGTTGGCGCCCTGAAATCCTACCACGGTCTCGTCCCAGTTCAGTTCCTTGCTAAGCATGTAACCGTTGTCGAGATCGAATCGGAGTGTTCCATTACTGAGTTGTTGAACAACTTGAGCACGGACTGATTCCTCTTTAATCGGTGTGAGTGGTTCACTTCGAATCGAGATGGTGGCGACACCGGTCTTCACCTTTTCGAGTGTGTAGACTTCACGGATCTTGATGTTTTCAATTCGGCCATCTTCGAGCCGCGCTTTGAAGTCGCGGGGGATGGTCCACGAGCTGCCGACTGCAATTGCTTCTTCGGGGAACGCGAGTGTCAGCGATCCCATTCCGAGGGAAGCCTTGGTTCCGGCGTCCGCTTCGCGGTGTGTTTCTTGTCCTCGACCATTTACCGTGATGATGGCGATCTTGTTGCCGATCTGTTTGGCGACTGCAGCAAACACAGCCGCTGGATCTTCACCACTCTCACTGTTCCAGCGTAGTTCTTCGCCGTCACCGGTTTGTTGAGTCATCACAACCGCATCAAGCACATGGTCAAACGTCATTTCTTCAGCCGAGACATCGGTGACGTCCCAGTGGCGTTTTGTAACCGTGTGGACTTGAGAGACTTCTTCTGCACCGCGGATGCGGGTTTTGGTCTTCGCTACGTGAGTGACCTCATAGCGAAGCATTTGGCCGGGATGAAGTGAATATCGGAGTGTGTGTTTCTCGGCGGAGGTATCCCTCTGTTGCGCCGAGGACAGTCCGGACAAACTCAACGCAATGATGGCGACGAGGCTCTTCTGGAACACGATCGCGGTCTCCTTACACGCAGGCAACAAGTGTTTCACGGCGCGTGAGGTTGGCAGAAGAGGCCAATCAAGGCAAGAGCAAGTGGCTGGCAGAGCGATTCATTTGCTTTTGCGATGTGCCTCCGGTGTCAGCCCGTCGGTTTCACCGCGGGTTTACCAGTACATCCAGCGTCGTCCTCGATGTGATGGGTCCCCTTACAGGGGCGACCCGATCGCGCCGGTTTGCCGATTAAGAAGCGTCAAAGGCGACTGCGGACCGGCAGGCGTCGGCAATCTGGGCGGGGCCCAATCCGTGAGTGACCAGCAGGTCCATCCGATCACCGTGTTCGATGAATTCGTCCGGCAGGGCCAGAACACGAATGCCACGCGTGTCTAGATTTTGTTCGACTGCTGATTCGATGAAGGCGGAGCCAAAACCTCCTGCCTTAGCGCCTTCCTCGACGGTCACGACGAATCGCCCATCCTGCAACGAATCCCGTACCATCTGCTCATCAATCGGTTTGACGAAGCGAGCATTGACGACCGCAATGTTGAGTTCGCCAGCGAGCGATTCCGCCGCTTCTAGCGCGTGCTCCAACATGGCACCAAAGGCCACGATCGTGCCATCGTCACCTTCACGCAGCATCTCGCTTTTACCGATTTGAATTGGTTCCGGTTCTCGCTCAAGTTGCAGGGCCGAAGCTTTTGGATAGCGGATCGAAACTGGGTGATCTTGTCGAGTCGCAAAGGACAGCATCTCGGCAAGTTCAGCGGCGTAGCCTGGTGCCATGCAGACCATATTCGGGAAGATCCTCATATAGCCGATGTCGAACAATCCGTGGTGGGTGGGGCCATCTGGCCCCGTCAGTCCCGCACGATCGAGCATGAAGATCACTGGCAGGTCTTGCAGCGCGACCTCTTGGAAAATTTGGTCGTAGCTACGTTGCAAAAAAGTGCTGTAGATGTCGACGATCGGTCTCAGTCCAGTCTTGCATTGGCCGGCAGCGAATGCGACGGCGTGTGATTCGCAGATGCCGACGTCAAAAAATCGTTTGGGAAACTGTTCCCGGACGGGCTCGAGTTTGTTGCCCTGGCACATTGCAGCGGTGATGACCGTGGTTCGCTCATCGTTGCTCATCAGGGTCGAGATCGCTTCGCGGGCGTGAAGCGTGAACGGCGGCAAGCCTTCGCTCTTTCGAGTGATGGCGGTTCCGTCTTCGTCTTCGAACGCCGGTGGCGTGTGAAAGAAAACAGGGTCTTCTGCCGCCGGTTTGTAGCCGTGTCCTTTCTCGGTCACCACGTGCAGTAACACAGGGCCTGGGGTTTCCCGCGCCATTGCTAAATACTTGCGGACCAAGGCGATGTCGTGGCCGTCGATCGGGCCAACGTAGCGAATGTTCAATTCTTCAAATAGCATTCCGCCGAGTAAGCCCGCTTTGACGCCCTCTTTCATTTGGGCCAACAAGCGTTCCGTTGGGTCACCAAACATCGGAACGTGTTCGAGCAAGCGGACCACCTCATGCTTGAGTCCCGTGTAGAACGGGTTGCTCCGCAAGCGGTCGAGGTAGTTTGCGACCGCCCCGACTCGTGGGCAGATCGACATTTTGTTGTCATTCAAAACAATCGTCAGATCGTCACGCAGTTCCCCGGCGTTGTTCAACGCTTCAAATACGATCCCGCTGGGAAAGGCTCCATCGCCAATCACAGCGACGCTTTTGCGATTGGTTTGCTGTTGGATCGCATCGCCACTTCGCAGCCCGATCGCGGTGCTGACAGAGCAACCAGCGTGGCCGGTCATAAACAGGTCGTAGACACTCTCCGCTGGATTCGGGTATCCCATCAACCCGCCCCGGGTGCGGATGCTGGCGAAGTCGTGGTAGCGTCCTGTGATCAACTTGTGTGGGTAAACTTGATGCCCTGTATCCCAAATCAAGCGATCGCTGCGAAAGTCAAACTCACAGTGCAACGCCAAGCAGAGTTCGACGACGCCCAGGTTGGATGCAAAGTGGGCGGTGCGAGTCGCCAACAAATTGCAGAGCACATCACGGATTTCCCCAGCGGCATCTTCCAGTTGTTGAGGCGACAAATCGCGCAGGCCCGAAGCGTCATCCAGGCTGGCAAGCAACGGGTGCTCCCCCAGCGAGTGGTGCGCGGAGTCTGGCTGGCCGTTATTTGGTGTGGTCAATGCGTTCGCTCCAAAACATAGTCAGCCAACCAGTTTAACCGCCATGCGGCTGAACCAAAAATACCGATTTGCTGCTTCGCGGATTCGATCAATTGGACTGCTTTTTCACGTGTTCCCTCGTTACCGAGCAGTCCTGGATAGGTGAGTTTGCCCCGACCTGAGTCTTTCCCCGTTCGCTTCCCGAGGGTTTGGCTATCGGCAGTCGCATCCAGCAGATCGTCGACGACCTGGAAGGCGAGACCAATATCACCAGCATAATTACGAAGCAACCCGCGTTGCTCTTCGTCCGCCCCCGACAAAATGGCTCCAAGTTGCAGGGAGGCGGAAAAGAGGGCCCCTGTTTTTCGTCGATGAATGGTTTCTAGGTGATCCAGCCGTCTCGAAATTTCCGCCGCCTCGGGCGGTTGATCGAGCGTGGCGAATTCGCTCTCAGCGGCCAAATCATCGGCCTGCCCACCAACCAGATGGCAAGGCCCGGCCGCTATCGCCAGGATTCGCACCGCCTCGGCGGCTTTTTTGGGGTCGGTCACGGTTTGGGCGAGATGTGTGAATGCTTGTGTTAGCAACGCGTCGCCAGCCAAAATCGCGATCGCCTCGTCAAACTGGATGTGGACCGTTGGGCGGCCACGCCGCAGATCATCGTCGTCCATCGCGGGTAAGTCGTCGTGGATCAGCGAATAGGCGTGGATCATTTCGACGGCGACAGCGCCCGGCATGACCGCTTCCATCGAACCGCCGGTAGCTTCGGAAGCCATCAGTACCAATGCGGGTCGCAGGCGTTTACCCGGGGCGAGCAACGCGTAACGCATCGCATCGCCAAGGCGTTCGGGACAACCTTGATCAAACTGGCAAGCCGCTTTGAGCGCGGGCTCGATCAGTGATCGTAGGTCGTCGATGCCAGACCGGCTTGTAGCCGAGTCGTCAGTGGCGGAGGAGGAGTCGGTCTTCACAAAAAGACAGTTGGGTTTGCAGGTCGGATGGGGAGCAGGGAATGTCGGGTGCGCCGTGACAAGTCACCCGGCAGTTGAAAGCGAAATCGGGCTCGTTTGGGATCAAGCCGGATGGCTTGGTTTGGTCGACCTCGTTTGATCCTCGGAAGTACTTGTTTCTGAGAGCCAGATCAAGCTTCTTGGCAAATGATCAGGCTTCTCAGCAACAGCCCGGGCGTCTCTGTTCCAGTTCGGTTTCCGAGATCCTCTTCGGCTGCTGTCAACCGACCTAGCAGGACCACCAGCGTTCAGCCAAACAGGATTTACCGAGGCCGGAAACCAGTTCGACCTGTCGAAGTCTAAAACAGACCGGGCTTATCGTCCACGATGGGTGGCGATGCGGGATCGCTGGAGGGTGGATTTGAATCGTCTAAAGAGTGTTGGATTGGATTGCCGTCGGCATCAAATCCTGCCAGCTGGCTGACTCGTTGTTCAGCCGCTTCGAGCACTTGGTGGCATTGTTTGAGGCGTTTAATGCCCAATTCGTACTGGCCGAGCGATTCCGTCAGGTTTAGCTCACCGGTTTCTAATTGCCTCACGATCTGCTCGACCTCCGCCAGCGATGATTCAAAATCGACCGGTTTTTTGGGTTTTGGGGAGGTCGTTTTTGGGGAGCTTGCCTTCTTCTTCGCCATCAATCTTCTTTGACACGGCCGCCAATTCGACCTAGGTACACATGGAGCGAGCTGCCGAATCGGCAATCTGCGTAGGGAGGTGCATTTTTTTCGCTCTGCAACGGTAAATGTAATCCTCGGGATTCTAGCTGTTGCTGGCAGCGGTGACTGGGGGTCAGGGTGACTGGTCGCGAGTTCTCGGTTGCGTGGGCCAGTCCGGTGAATTCCTGATTGTAGTGAGCAGTTTAAGGCTGCATGAATCAGTCCAATTCAAAATGCCACACCTCGTCTCAGCATTCATATTCAAAAATAGTCCTTAGCATTATGCGTGATTCAGTCACTGATCTTTCCGATCAAACGAGCGGGTTCTCCAATCGCCCCGGCGAGTCCGAAGGTAGCGCTAAACAAATTTTGCAGACTGTCGAATCGAATGCCCTGTCGTTGCGGGAATTATTGCAGCAAGTGGCCGAAGTTCGTGACGTGATGGCCGCCCATCTGCACGCGGCTGTGCCTGAGCCGCGGTCCGCGGCCGATGGCAACGCTGAAGAACTTCAGCGGGAATTCCAACACCGCATCCTCCAGCTGGAGGACCAAGTTTACGATCTTGAACAACAAAACAGTGACCTCGCATCCCAGGTCGCCAGCCAGACCGTGCAGGAAACCGTGAGTGCGGATGCCGGGTATGCCTTGTCTTGGGAAGAGCGGAAGCAGTTGATCTTGGAGCAAATGGAGCAGGACTCGTTCAGTGCAGACGAGTTTGTCTCTTCGCTGCAGGAGGAAAAACAGCAGTTGGCTCAGCGAGATCCCGCAGGACTCCTCGATGAGTTGCGAAGCGAGATGGATTCCCACGTCAGAGAACTGTCACGCCGCGATCAGGAGATCCAGGAGCTCCGGCACTTGCTGGATGAGCAGAGTCATGCCCGCGAAGATGGCACGGCAATCGGGGCCACTGCAGTCGCCGAGTTCATCGATGCCGATGAACTCATTATTGAGGAGCGGCAGCGGTTGCAGCAAATGCAGCACGAATGGGAAGGCAAATTTCGCAAAGGCGAAATCGAGATGTCGCTGGAACGCGCCCAGCTCTCTCGCGAGCGGCAAGCGTTGGCGAAGAAGCAGACAGACTTGGAATTGCAGTTGGAGCAACTTCGCCAGGAAGCCAAGCATGTCGATTCCAATGGTTCGCAGCCAACTCGAAAATGGCTTGCTAAGCTCGGCTTGAGTGAGGAGTAAGCTGTCGCCCCAGTTGGTGGTTCCCCGATGTGATTGGGGTCATGTGATTGGGGTCATGTGATTGGGGTCATGTGATTGGGGTCATGTGATTGGGGTCATGTGATTGGGGTCATGTGATTGGGGCCATTCGCATTACTCCGCGATCATCATCAGTGCTTTTTTTCAGTGCCCTAAGCTGCTTCGCCACAGCGGTCACCGAAAGGTTGTCGGTGAATTTCTAGTTCACCGTCGCATACTTTGGCAAAGTCTTCGATCGGTCTGCGGGGAGACGCGACTGAGGTCCTTCTGGCTCGGTTTGATGGTTGTCGAATGAGGCAACCCGTTTGGCTCACGCCGTCTGGTTCTGCTGCAACAAGCTGGTTCTGCTGATGCGACTTGCTGATTTCGTTGGGCGAGTGGTTTCAGCGAGGGTAGCGGTGGCGGTTCCTGGCTCTCTTTTCAAATCCCCTCCTCCGTTGCTCTCTCGGTCGGCAAGTTACGTTAGAATACGAGGCTGCTCGGTCCGCTTCCCGCCTTTTTGGAGTCTGCCCCATGTCTTGGCAAAATCGTCGTCAATTTTTGCAAGCGTCCACTGCCGTCGGCGGCTCGCTGCTGATCACCGGAACCAAGTCTTCAGGTGCGGTTCAAAACGCTAGTGAGCGAGTACGCATCGCAGTGGCGGGGCTGAATGGACGTGGCCAGAGTCATCTCTCCGGTTGGATGGGCCAAGATAATGTCGAAGTCGCTTACGTCATTGATCCCGATGAGCGGGTCCGTGCGCGGGCGATGAGTGGCTTGGAAAAGCGAACCGAAGGAACGTTGAAAACGAAGGACGTCAGCGATATTCGCAAAGTCTTGGAAGACAAATCGGTGGACGCGATTTCCATTGCGACACCCAATCACTGGCATTCATTGATGACGATCTGGGCAGCTCAGGCTGGCAAGCATGTCTATGTGGAAAAACCGATGAGCCATGATGTGGGCGAAGGCCGCATCGCGGTTGAAGCACAAAAGAAATACGGCGTCGTGATTCAGCATGGAACGCAGCGTCGCAGTGACGCCGGTATCGCGGGCCTGCACGAGGCGTTGCAAAACGGCGAACTGCCTCGGTTGAAAGTTTCCTACGGCTACTGCTGTAAACCACGTGGCAGCATCGGGCATGAGCCAGTTGGGCCACCTCCGGAAAACTTGAACTGGGAACTTTGGAAAGGCCCCGCCGTCATCAGTGATTTTCACGCAAACTATCACCCCTACGATTGGCATTGGTTCTGGAAAACCGGCAACGGTGACCTGAACAATCAAGGAACTCACCAACTAGACGTCGCCCGTTGGGCGCTCGATACCGAGCAAACTCATCCCGTCCGCGTGATGGCGATCGGTGGTCGCTTTAAGTGGAACGATCAAGGCGAAACGCCGAACACGATGTACGCGATTGCCGAATATCCAAACGGTCAAACGGTGATGTTCAATGTTCGCAACGTCAACTACGACGGCTATAAGCGTCAAGTATTCAACGAGTACTACTTGGAAGACGGCAGCAAAATTGTCGGGGAAGGAAACTACAAAATTTTCCGCCCAGGCAGCAAAGAAGCAGAGCCGCTTAAGCTCAAGCCCGGAAAGGTGACGCCAGGCGGCAACTGGGGAGCGTTCATCGCAGCCATTCGGGCCGGTGATCCAAGCATGGCCAACGGGAATGTTGAAGACGCCCATTACGGATGTGTCATGGGCCATCTAATGAATAATTCCTATCGGCTTGGCGAGAAGGTTCCGTTCAATGCCAAGGCTGCTCGGTTTGGTGACAATGCCGACGCGGCGGAACAATTTTTGAAGCTGCATGAAATCATGCGAGATGGCGTCGGGATCCCAGAGGACGAGGCCGAGTACACCGTCGGCCCCTGGTTGACCTTTGACCCCAAGACCGAACTTCACACCGGTGAGTTCGCTGACCAAGCGAATCAATTGTTGAAAGATCCCAACAATCCTGGATTCCGCGTCCCTGAGATCGGCGAAGTCTAATTTGCCAATTTGAACACGACGCCAATTTGAACAAGACGCCAATTTGAACAAGACGCAGGTCTCCTTGGGTGTGGCCGGCGGGGATTCGCCCGTTGCCCTCCTGATTCGCCCGTTGCCTCCTGATTCGCCCGTTGCCTCCTGATTTGGTTGGGGGCCGAAGGTCGTTCAACGCACCGTTTCAGGGCGGGATTGGTTGTCTTTTCCGCCGGCGGGCTCGCTGCGGCGAGCCGGCCTGTGGCCGTCTTTTTGATCGGCTGATTTTTGGTGGGGATGAAGAAGCGGGTGCGATCCGATACCCTCTACGGCGGAACGGTTTTACTCCTTGCCTCGAATCCTGCCATTCATGACGCTGCCGATCCTTGCCCAGCAGAACGACGTCGATATCTGGTGGGCCCTCGGGCTCGCCGGTACCGGACTCCTGATCGTGTTCACCGCACTGATCTTGATCAGTCTGTTTATTGCGTTGCTGCCAAAGATTCTGCGGGTTTTAGCTGGGGTCTGGCCTGAAATTGACGAGCCCCAGGCGAACACAGGGCATCCCGAAAGTCAGGTTTCAGACGACGCCGCCGTCCTCGCAGCGATCGGTTTTGTGCTGCATACGGAAATGCAGAAGCAACTGGCAGCTGACCAACAAACGACCCGCCAGAGCTGAACCTGAAGCACAGATGGATATCTTTTTAGAGTTTTTTGGGACGACCGGTTTCGCGTCGATCACGTGGGGCAACTCGATCATGATTTTGATCGGGATTGCCTTCATCATGCTGGCGATTATGAAGGATTATGAGCCGTTGCTGCTGGTCCCGATTGGGATGGGAGCGATCGTTGGCAATATTCCCACAGGCCCCGGCATGGGGTTAGGTGTCAACGATACCGGCAGTGTGCTGTATTACCTTTACTTTGGAGTCAGCCAGGGGGTCTATCCACCTCTGATCTTCTTAGGAATCGGTGCGATGACCGATTTTTCGACGATGCTCTCCAACCCCAAACTGGTGTTGCTGGGTGCTGCGGCACAAGTGGGTGTCTTTTTGACCTTCTTGGGCGCGTTTTGGCTTGGCTTCACGAAGGCCGAGGCAGGTGCGATTGGGATCATCGGTGGAGCCGACGGGCCCACCGCGATTTTCTTGGCGGCCAAATTAGCACCAAAGTTACTCGGAGCCATTGCGATCGCGGCTTATTCCTACATGGCGTTGGTGCCAGTGATCCAGCCACCGATTATGCGATTGCTGACCACACGCAAGGAACGTCTGATTCGGATGGCGCCACCGCGTAAGGTTTCCAAACGCGAGAAAATGATTTTCCCGGTCGCCGCGTTCTTGATCTCGACGTTCATTGCACCGGGGGCGGTGGTGTTATTGGGGATGCTGTTCTTTGGAAACCTGCTCAAAGAAAGCTTGGTAACGGAACGATTGGCCCGAACGGCTCGGACTGCGATGATCGATGTCGTGACCATCTTGTTGGGTTTCTCCGTTGGGGCGAGCACCCAGGCGGAATACTTCTTGACCTCTCAATCGTTACAGATTTTTGGCTTGGGCGCTTTGTCGTTTGCCATCGCAACGGCTGGTGGTGTGATGTTCGCTAAGTTCATGAATCTGTTCTTGACGGAGAAAATCAATCCGCTCGTTGGTGCGGCTGGAGTTTCAGCTGTACCCGATTCGGCACGCGTGGTTCAGATGGTGGGGCAGCAGGAAGATCCGCACAACTTTTTGTTGATGCATGCAATGGCGCCGAACGTTGCTGGCGTCGTTGGTTCGGCTATTGCTGCCGGTGTGCTGTGGTCCGTGCTCACTTGAGCGACCATTTGACAATGAGACATTTTCGATAGGCGTATAGAGACGTGGCAAAGAAGAAAACTCAATTTATGTGCACGGCGTTTCGTGACGGATTTCAATCCGTTTACGGGGCCCGGGTATTCACCCCTGACTTCTTACCTGCAGTCGAAGCGGCGCGAGACGCTGGCATCCGCTGGTTCGAGGCTGGCGGAGGCGCTCGCTTTCAGTCGTTGTATTTCTATTGCAACGAAGATGCGTTCGACATGATGGACGCGTTTCGTGAAACCGCGGGACCCGACGCGAATTTGCAAACGCTCGCCCGCGGAGTCAACGTCGTTGGCTTGGATTCGCAGTCTAGCGATATCGTCAAATTGCATGCTGATCTGTTCAAGAAGCATGGCATGACGACGATTCGTAACTTCGATGCACTGAACGACGTCAATAACTTGATCTATA
The DNA here is from genome assembly GCA_029245125.1 of Rubripirellula sp. Classification (GTDB taxonomy): domain Bacteria; phylum Planctomycetota; class Planctomycetia; order Pirellulales; family Pirellulaceae; genus Rubripirellula. Next base: position 4,947 of record JAQWPZ010000128.1, on the reverse strand, counting down.
GCGGGCAATGCATCGTCGACGCCGGGCTGAAGCACCAGGTCTGTGTGACCTTGATGGAATTGCCTCCCGGCTGCAGCGGAGCTCACGATGTCGAGTTCTATACCCAAACGCTCAAGAACATCTTGGCAGCCGAGATTCCGTTTGATGCTGTCTGTTTCAAGGATGCATCGGGTACCGCTGTCCCCTCCAAGGTCTACGAAACGATTGCCGAGGCGCGGAAAATCCTGCCTGGTGATACCTTCATTCACTTTCACACTCACGAGACTGCCGGTGTCAGCGTGCTGGCAAACAAAGCAGCCCTCGATGCTGGCGCCGATGCGATCGATCTGTCGATGTCGCCCTGCAGTGGTGGTACCTGCCAACCAGACATCTTGGTGATGTGGCATGCACTGCGCGGCACTGACTATGAATTGGATGTCGACGTTGAAAAAGTGCGGGAAGCGGAAGAAGTATTCAAGGATTGCATGAAGGATTATTTCCTGCCGCCCGAAGCAACTGCCGTCGAACCACTGATCCCCTGGAGTCCGATGCCAGGCGGTGCGTTGACAGCGAACACGCAGATGCTCCGCGACAACAACATCATGGAAAAGTACCCAGAGATCATCATGGCGATGAGCGATGTGGTACGGCGGGGTGGTTTCGGGACCTCGGTCACGCCAGTGTCTCAGTTCTATTTTCAACAGGCATTCAACAATGTCATGTTTGGACCCTGGAAGAAAATCGCCGAACCTTACGGCAAAATGGTTCTCGGTTACTTCGGTAAAACTCCCGTTAAGCCAGACCCGGAAATCGTTCAGTTAGCACAAGAACAACTCGAACTCGAACCAACGACCGAGCTGGTGCTGACGCTGAATGATGCGGATCCCACCAAAGGCATCGAAGCCGCGACGCAGGTCTTGAACGAGCACAATTTGCCAGTCACCGACGAAAATATTTTTATCGCGGCGGCCTGCAAAGAAAAAGGGATTCGCTTCCTGCAGGGCGATGCCGAAGTCGGAGTTCGCAAAATCGACAAGGCAGCCGAAGCCGCTGCTGCAACGCCCGCCACTGGAACAACTGCGGGCGCAAAACCGGATGGACCGGCTGAATACATGGTCACCGTCAACGGCGAAGAAATCTTTATGGCCTTCGAAGGCAATATGGTGACCGTCGACGGGAAAGTCTATCGAGTCGGCATTCAGCCACACGAAGCGACGGGTGGATCCACCGGAGGCGGTTCCACGGGAACTGCCGGTGGTTCAGTCACGGAAGTCAAGTCGCAGATGCCAGGTGCGGTCTACAAGCAACTGCTGAAATCTGGTGATCGAGTTCGGGCCGGAGAAGCTATCTTGATTCTAGAAGCGATGAAGATGGAAATGGAAGTCGCCTCGCCAGTCGACGGCACCGTCGACGAAATCAAGTTTGCGGTTGGGGATCAGGTTCACACCGGACAGGTGTTGGCAACGATTCGCGGCTAGTGAACCGGTCACATGGGTTGAACGATTCACAGCGTGTCAGCTGAGTGACATCGCTGCCGGTTATACGCTCTGACTTTTCAGTGTTCTGACTTGCCAGTCTCGCTGCATCTCCGTCGTATCGAAATCAACGTCTCCAACGGCAGTTTCACCGTCGAAGCTCGATTCAGAGGATCTGCTTCGCCTGGGTTGGGATCCCCGTCAGTTCGTCGGGGCAGTACAATACAACGGTAAATTTACCCGGGAGCGAAGGGACTCATGGCTCGTTCATACTGCTCATGCCTAGTGATTCTGTTGCTTGCTGTCGCCGGCAACGGAACGTTGTCCGCGCAAGCTACGGAGGAGAAGCCGATTTCCTACTGGGTTTCGCAGCTCGGCAGTGATCAGTATTTGCGTCGTGAATTGGCGAACAAAAAGCTGCGGGAAGCGGGGCCCGCTGCGGTCGCGCCCTTGATCGAGGCGACCCGCAGTGGTGAATTAGAGTTGGTTGAGCAGGCGATGACCGTGATCACTTCCATTGCCCTCAGCACGGCTCCCAAGTCGGATGGTGGCGCATGGGATCAACTGTCCCAGGTAGCGGCCGAAGGGGGTGGGAGACGTGCTTCTCGTGCCAAAAGTGCTGTCGAAGAGATTCGAGACCACCGGTCGACGGAAGCCCGCAGAGAGTTAGCCGCTGCCGGGATTTTTGTCGGTGTGGATGAGTTTGCGATCGGTGCGATCAGCCGCCCCGTCACCATTGTGCAGATCGACGAAAAATGGCGCGGGAACGCCGAAGCTTTGCAATGGCTGGCGTGGTTGTCAGGCGTCGAGAACGCCCGCATCAAGGGGGCGGCCGTGCAACGCGATGTGCTGAAAGCTGTGGCTCAAATTCCCGACTTGGTTTCGCTTGTGATCATCGACGGCACGGTCGAAAATAATACGCTCATCCCGCTGATCGAAATGGAACGGATCGAAGCACTTGAATTTCGCTACGTGCGGCTGAGTGACGAGCAGGCGGATCTGATCGCCTCGATCCCGATCCGGAAATCGCTCAGCCTGATGGGAACCGGGCTGTCGGAAGCGAAAGCGGCCGCAATGGGAACACGCTTGCCCGGTTTGGAAATCACCCATCGGCAAGGCGGCTTTCTGGGGGTCTCGTGCTTGGATGGTCCCGATCAGTGTGAGATCAGCAGCGTGGTGCCGGGTAGCGCTGCCGAAGCGGCTGGATTGATTCGTGATGATGTCATCATCGGTATCGAAGATGCGAAAGTGGTGCGGTTTAAAGATCTCCAAAAAGCGGTCAATCAACATATCCCCGGTGATGAAGTCGAAGTTCGCTTCCGTCGGGGCGGTGAGATTCAAACGGTCAAGTTGCGATTGCGTCGGCTTGAGGAATCGTGAGCCGTTCGTCATCCGATCGCCAGGCGGTCCCAGCTAAATCTGGCAAGACCCAAGCTGGCAAGACCCAAACTGGCCAGTTGCAGCACGATGCTGTTTGGCAAGATGCGGATTGGCGACGGTCTTTGCGCAGACGGCTCTTGCATTGGTTTTCGCAAAATGCTCGCGATCTCCCTTGGCGACGCGACACGACCCTGTATCGGGTTTGGGTCAGTGAGATCATGTGCCAGCAAACTCAGGTTGCGACCGTGATTCCCTATTTCGAACGTTTCCTCGATGCATTTCCCGATATTGCTTCGCTGGCTGCTGCGGAAGAGCAAAAGTTGCTCGGTCTGTGGGAAGGTCTCGGCTACTACCGTCGTGCCCGTTCGATGCACGCCGCGGCAAAAAAGATAATGGAACAGCATGGTGGGGAATTCCCGGAATCGTTCGAGGAGGTGATCGATTTGCCGGGGGTCGGTCGCTACACCGCAGGAGCCATCTTGTCGATTTCCCGTCAGGCAAAGCTGCCGATTTTGGAGGGGAACACACAGCGGGTTTTTAGTCGCTGGGTTGCACTGCGCGGGGCGGCACCCGTCGAACCGCCAGCCACTCGTCTGCTCTGGGAAATCGCCGAAACTCTTCTGCCGAGAAAGCGTGCCGGTGATTTCAACCAGGCGGCCATGGAATTGGGAGCATTGGTTTGTACGCCCAAGCAACCGGCCTGCGACATCTGCCCGGTTAACGGTTTGTGCGCGGCCCAGGCACGCGGACTCACTGCCGAAATTCCCGGTAAGTTATCCAAAATCAAATACGTAGATCGCACCGAATTTGCGTTGGTTATCGCCCAGGCGATCGGCGACGAGGATCGCCAATTTCTGGTGCGGCAGATTCCTGCCGGCGGCCGCTGGGAGGGGTTGTGGGACTTCCCCCGTCTGACAGAGGATGCATTGGCGTCGGCGGATCAGGCTGCCGACCAACTGAGTCGCGAATTGGGTGTTAGCGTTTCAGCAGGCTCCCGGTTAACGGTCATGAAGCATGCCGTTACCCGCTACCGAATCTCGCTCCAAGTTCATGAGGCGACTCTTGGCGACGATGGCGAGCCACCGCCAGCACCTTGGAAATACTGTTCTCTGGCCGAAATCGAGCAATTGCCGATGAGCGTGACGGGACGCCAAATCGCGCAAATGTTGGGTTCCTAGAGCGGTGGAAATGCTTGTCCCGTCGTTATAATCTGTTTCAACTGTTTTACTGGACGCCCTTCACTGCCCCGCCTTTCTTTCGGAAGATGCGGCATCGACGCGGCCGACCCCGCACTCGCAGATTTTTGGTTCGATTTTTAAACAGGCCCAAACTGACATGTTAAAGACCGTTGCATTCATTCCCACCTCGTTTTCTCTCGCTGTCACTCTGCTGATAGCCCCTGCTCGCGGCGAAGAAGTCACCTTGGGTGATCCGTCGCTCACTGCCGGGATCCCGGGATTCGGACTCCTCACCGAGCAGGATCTTGGTCCGTGGCTAGGAAATCCGGACAACCACAATCCGCTCACCGTCAAATTGCCCAAGGGGCTTGATGCGGCGGCAGCAAATATTTACATCCCAGCGGACAACCCAATCACGCGGGCGAAGATCGAACTCGGTCGGCAGCTTTATTTTGATGAGCGATTGTCGTCTGACAACACGATCTCGTGCGCTTCCTGTCACGATCCCGAACAGGGATACAGTGCCGAAACCTCTTTCGGCATCGGGGTGCGAGGTCAGCAGGGAGGTCGTAATTCACCAGTTGCTTATAACCGCATCCTCAGCAAAGAACAGTTTTGGGATGGGCGGGCAGCCGATCTGGAAGCCCAAGCCGTCGGGCCGATCGCGAATCCAATCGAGATGGGAAACAGCCATGCGGCTTCCGTCGCGACGCTCGCAGCAATCCCTGGATACAAAATGCAGTTTGACAAGATCTTTGCCGATGGCGTGACGATTGATAACGTCGGCAAAGCAATCGCTACCTTCGAGCGGGTTCTGGTCACCGGGCCGATGCCGTACGACGCTTATGACGCCAAGGTGAAGTTCGAAAAGGTGTTCGCGGACGATCTGGAATACTTGGACGAAGAGCCCGAGTTGAAGGCTCGTTACCAAACCT
>JAQWPZ010000119.1 GCA_029245125.1 Rubripirellula sp. | reverse complement strand
CAGAAGAAGATGCCGACATCGTCAAAATTGCCACGATGGCCAATTCGTTCGATGACAATATTCGGATGATGAAACTGGTCAAGAATGCAAAGGTTCCCACGATCGGGATTTGCATGGGCGACATCGGAACCGTGACCCGGTTATTAGCGAATCGGCTTGGATCTCCATTCACGTACGCCACTTACAACCGTGGCAAAAAGATGGCGCCGGGCCAGCTCGATTGGAAGGAGATGCGAGATCTCTATCGCTATTCGGACATCGACGAAGCAACCGAGTTGTTCGGCGTTGTAGCCGATCCGGTTGCCCACAGTTACAGCCCGCTGATTCACAACTCTGCTTTCCTCAAGGATAACTTCAACGCTCGTTACTTCCCGTTTCGAGTTCCCAAAAGTGATCTGCGGAATTTTCTCGAGAAGGGAAAATCAATCGGTGTGCACGGTTTGAGTGTCACCATTCCGCACAAAGAAGAGGCGTTAAGAATTTGTACGCAAGCGGAATCGAGCGCCTCGGGAATCGGTGCCGTCAATACATTGATCTTCGATGGCGATGATGTACTTGGGTACAACACCGATTATCGCGCCGCGATGGATTGCGTTGAAGAGTTGTTCAAAATTGATCGCCAGCAAGAGCGGCCCATGCAAGGAATCACCGCTTTGGTGCTAGGCGCCGGTGGTGTTTCAAGAGCTGTTGCATGGGGCTTAAGGCAGCGTTACGCCGAAGTGTTGATCGCGTCGAGAACGTTTGAGCGGGCACAAATCCTGGCAGCTGAAATCGGGTGCCGTGCGATCGAGTGGGAACAACGCCACGAACCGCGAATCCATTTGTTGGTGAATGGGACTCCATTAGGAATGCACCCCGATGTCGATACATCGCCTTATAACGCCGCAAATCTAAATCAATACTTGGCAGTCTTTGATACGGTCTACAATCCAGAAAACACGCTGTTGATAAAGCACGCTATCCAAGCTCAGTGTCGAGTCATCACCGGTGTGGACATGTTTGTCCGCCAAGCTGCCTATCAATACAAATTGTTCACCGGTCGTGAGGCACCTTCCGATCTGATGCGCACTACCATCAAAGATGCAACCAACCCGGTGCAGCTGAATTGAGTGAGCGAGAGAGTGATCAACGGCAGTTGCCAAACGGAGTCCAGATCCGTCAGGCACATCCTGGTGATGCTCCGGCCATTCATTCGTTGCTGCGGCCGTACGTGATGCAGCGGTTATTGCTGGCCCGTAGTGAAGCTGAGGTGATCGAGTTGACGCAGCATGGGTTTGTTGCGGTTCAAAGCAGTGACGATAATCTCTCGATCTGTGTCGGTTTTTCGGCGGTAGAGATTTACAGCTCGAAACTTGCTGAGTTGCAATGTCTGGCGGTGCACCCTCAATATCAAAAAAGTGGGGTTGGCAAAGCGCTCGTCGCCCAGTGTGTAGAGCGGGCACGAGAATTGAACGTGATGGAAGTCATGGCGATCAGTTCATCCGAGCAATTCTTGCAAGGTTGCGGGTTTGATTATTCGCTTCCGGACCAGAAAAAAGCACTGTTTTGTCAGTTGAGGCCAAGGCCTGCGGAGTGAACCATCCGCCTCGAGCATCAGGATACCAGCGGGCAAGTTGCCCTTTGCATTCCAGTGCCCAGTCGACGTTCAGGTGGGACGTCGACGTTCAGGTGGGACGGATTCCACCATCATCTCACCGCACTTACGCCTCAGGCTCGAGTTCACCGCGATCACTTAGCCACAGCGGTACGATCAGCAACAGGGCGGCCCAAAACAACACAACCCAAGGTGAGCCGTTGTCTGATGGCCAGACTGAGAGTCCACCACTCGGGTCGAAGTGGGTCGCGTGCAGGCGACGCCACAGAACTAATTGAAAGGTCAACGCCAGCGGCATCGCGATCGCAAAACTGCCTAAGGAGTCACAGCTTTGAGGTAAGAAACGGCGGATCAGAAATGCAATCAGGGATGCCAAGACTGCTAGGGCAGGAGCGGCTTGCCAACCGACGATCACAATCGGAACCGCCAAGATCGCCACTAAGTCCATCAGACGCATCGTAGGTTTGCCGAGTGGATCTAGTTTGGGGTCGGCTTGAGGACAAAGTCCGCGCGACAGATATCTCGCCAGGATTGTCGCTGCGGCGAAGGCAGTCATGATTCGAACGATAGCGTCGATGACCAGTCTGTTTGGATTCCAACTTATATCCACTTGCATTTGCCAGGGAACAATCATCAGCCTCGGGTAGACCAGCATCGGGATCGTCAAGGCGGCGGCCGTGAACCCAACCAGCTTGGCTGGCAAGCGTTTGCCGTCCATGCGAATCAGCCCAAACGCCCAGCTGAGCGACAAACCAACAATGTGGTACAGCAGCGTCAACAACACGGGGGTTGTGACCACTGGTGACCAAATCGGTCCGCTGGTTGAGAACGTGTACTGGCGTGGCAGGTTCAGCTGATAAAGTTCCAGCATCGCGACGCTGGTCAAGGTCAGCCCGACAATCCCTTCGACGATCGGATAGCGTGCCGAGATCGGCAGTCGGCAGGTCCGGCATCGGCCTCCTAAGGCCAGCCATCCGAGGACAGGGAAGTTGTCGCGAGCTTTGAGCTGTACCCAGCAACGGGGGCAGCGGGAGCGGCCATTGATGCCCTCTCCGCGTGGCATGCGGTAAGCCACGACGTTCAGAAAACTGCCGACGGAGCAACCGACCCAAAGACACCACAGGAAGATCAAGACGTCGATCGCTCTGGGCGAATAGAGATCCGAGGCTCGGTACAACGGGTTGAATGCCGCCTGCAGGTGAGACAATCCAAAGATGTACCCGACCGACACCGCAGAAATTGCAGCGATGGCGTAGAAATACGACAAACGGTAACGGGATCGCCGACGCGGCAACGAAACTTATCCTGGTGAAGAAAGAATTGATGATTCCTCGGACGATTCCGGCAACCCAACGCCCCACAATGCAGCAAATCTTTAATGAGCAGGCCTTCGCAAAGATCGACAGCCAGCCCGCTACGGTGTTTTGGTGTCCCATCTGTGGTAGACGGCGACCGGGGTTTAGCGAGCCGGTTCAAGCGTTGATCTTACTCGGTGACGATCGCCAAACCGTGGGCCCAACGAAGCCCGGAAAACGCTAGAATAGCACAGTCCCGAGCAAAAGCAGGTTCTCATGGCCGATGAACTCAAATTCTTTAGCGTTAGGCAAATCGAAGGGGTCCCTGAGATTATCTTGGGGACTGCTGACTTTGTCAGTCGACCGATAATTGTGCTGGCAAAGGAAGAGCTTACGGAATACGTTGATCTGCAAAAACCGCCGCAGTTGGTAATGAATTTTAAGAACGTCGGCCATATCTCGTCTGAGTTTATTGCCGCGATGATCGATATTCAGGATCATGTGGTCGGTCACGGTGGAGCGTTAAAGCTTTCGCATATGAATCAAACGGTGCAGGCACCGTTTCAAATCACCAACCTGGCTGGTCGATTGTTTATGATCTACGAAACGACTCCGGAGGCAATTGACGCCTTTTAGCAAATATTTATGGCTGAACCGAACCACATCCTGGTCGTGGACGATAGTCCGACGCAACTTCGCCAAATGCAGTTGGTGCTAGAAAAGGAAGGCTACTCTGTACGCTCAGCCGCAAATGGCATGGAAGCGATGCAGCAGATCGCGATTGATCCTCCCATGCTGGTGATCACCGACTTGCAAATGCCTGAAATGAATGGGTTGGAATTGGTTGCCGCTGTCAAAGCCAGCACGCCGTCCTTGCCTGTCATCCTGACCACCAGCCAAGGCAGCGAGGAGATCGCCGCCAGTGCGCTCCACAACGGGGCATCCAGCTATGTGCCCAAGCGGGACATGGCATTGACCCTGCCGCCCGTCGTAAGGCAGGTGTTATCGCTGTATGAAGCGACCCGGTCTGTTCGGGAAGTGTCGAAGTTCGCTGTGGAAAGTTCCATCACCTTAGTGATCGGGAATGACGAAATGCTCGTTCCGAAAGTCATCGAGCGATTGGAACGGCCGATGGTGGAACTCGATCTTTTTGATGAAGGGGAGCGATTGCAAATCGCGATGGCGTTAGACGAAGCTTTGGTTAACGCCATCGTCCACGGCAACTTGGAAGTCTCCTCCGAATTGCGGCAAACCGAAGATGGGAAGCCCTATACAGACCTGATCGAAAAGAGAAAAACGGAAAGCCCCTACGAAAATCGTCGCGTGAAAGTGCACCTGCACGCTTCTTGTCAGGAAGTCAAATTCGTGATCTGTGACGAGGGCCCTGGTTTCGATACGGCCGCTCTGCGCGATCCGACTGACCCCGAAAATCTGGAGCGTGCTGGCGGGCGCGGGTTGTTATTGATCAACGCCTTCATGGATGAAGTTATTCACAACGAATGTGGCAACGAAATCACGATGCTGAAGCGGAAGCAAGTCGAAGACACCAGCGACTGAGCCCGTTCGGTAACCAAATTGTGCGTTGAATGTATTCACCAAGCCACTGTGTGGAACACTCCAAGCCACTGTGTGGAACAGGATCTGAGAGCAGTCCGGCAGATCATCGGGGATTGATCGCTGTCGCCAAGTGAAGGTGTCAGGTTGAGGCACCAAGTTGAGGTGCTAATGGGTTTGTCAGACGCCATTGCGAGTCGCATTTCTCGCTTGTCGAACCTGGGGCTTGTCGGGTGTCAATCATTTCATCGCGTTCTCGAAACCGCCGCCACTCCGAGTCAGCAGATCTGTGACACAAGCTATTCCTGAGGATCGTTTGCGGATTGCCAACGATCGACCAATACGACCTGACGGTGATTACGTTCTGTATTGGATGGTGGCGTTCCGTCGGACACGCAGCAATTTCGCCCTGCAGCATGCAGTGAATCGTGCACAGGAACTCGGTAAGCCGTTGCTGGTCTTCGAGCCGCTTCGCATCGGGTATCGTTGGGCGAGTGATCGATTTCACCGCTTCGTGATCGAGGGGATGCGTTCCAATCGCGATGATTTGGCAAAGAAAAACGTCACCTATTTCCCTTATGTGGAACCCGAGAAGCATGCCGATCGGGGATTGTTGCATCAGTTAGCGGGACGCGCCTGCACTGTTGTCACGGATGAATATCCCTGCTTTTTCCTGCCGCGAATGGTGAAAGCGGTGCAACAGAATTTGCCGGCTCGGTTGGAGTTGGTCGATAGCAATGGAGTGATACCCTTGCGTTGGGCGGAACGAACGTTCACCGTCGCACACAGCTACCGGCGTTGGATGCAAAAGAACATCCTCGACGCGTTGATGGAATTTCCGACGGAAGACCCGCTGTCGCAGGTGAAGTTGCCTGTCCTCAAACGTGTTCCAGAATCGGTTACCCGAAAGTGGCCAGCCGCTAATTTGGAGCGGTTGTTGCAGGCCGATGGCTTGGGCGATTTGGCGATTGATCATCACGTTGTGCCTGGCAGGGTGGCCGGCGGCAGTGACGAAGCATTCAGACGCTATGACCGATTCTTGGCGGAGCGTTTGGAGAAGTACGGCACGGACCGAAATCACCCCGACTACCACGCGACGACGAATCTCAGCCCACACCTGCATTTCGGTCATATCTCAGCCCATCAGCTCGTTTCCGGTGTCCTCGATCGGGAGAACTGGAACCCCGAGATGGCTTCGCCAGCGAACGGGAAAAACCATGGGTTCTGGAATACCAGCGAAGAAGCGGAAGCGTTCCTGGACCAAGTCCTGACTTGGCGTGAGATCGGGTTCAACATGGCGTTCCGCCACCCTGATTCCTACGACAAATTTGAATCGCTCCCCGACTGGGTTCAGAAAACGCTTGCTGAACATGCCAGTGATGAGCGGCCTGCTCTTTACAATTTGGGGCAGTTTGAGCGAGCCGAAACAACAGATGAGATCTGGAATGCTGCCCAACGCGAGCTCGTTCAAACCGGACTGATGCACAATTACATGCGGATGTTGTGGGGCAAAAAGATTTTGCATTGGACCGAGAGTCCTCAGCAGGCGTTGCAGGTGATGATCGAGCTGAACAATAAATATGGACTCGATGGCCGCGACCCCAATTCCTATAACGGGATCTTCTGGGTTCTTGGCCGATACGACCGTGCTTGGGGCCCGAAAAGGCCGGTTTTCGGCAGCGTTCGCTACATGACTAGTGACTCGACTCGCCGAAAATTGAAGCTGAAGCAGTATTTGCGACGGTTTGGAGCATCCTCCGAGGGGTCTTGAACGGCCCGAGGGCGGCAAAAAGCTGCCCAATCTGCCGAAAGGCCTTGCCGATTCGCTCAAACAACTATATGGTTCTCGATTCCCTGCAGATCGGTCTCGAACGCAAAAACCTCTTTGTGTTCCTTCCTCCACCACTTCTGGCGGCTGGCACCGAGCAGTTTACCGTTTGAATATCCAGATTTCACTCAGTTGATAAGTTAATTCCGTGGTCGCACAACCGAGTTTCATGGCCAAGCCTGGCCAGATCGAAAAACAATGGTACGTGGTCGACGCGAGCGATGAAGTCCTCGGCCGGCTGGCCAGCGACATTGCCGTCGTGTTGATGGGCAAGCATCGCCCGCAGTACACCCCACACGTCGACTGTGGTGATTTCGTCGTCGTCCTCAACGCTGATAAGATCGCGATGACGGGCAAAAAGATGGATGATCGGCACTACACTTGGTACACCGGCTATCCAGGCCTACGCTTGGAAAGCTACGGTGATCGCAAAGAGCGAAAGCCTGAGGACCTGATCTACCACGCAGTCCGACGGATGCTCCCAAAGAACAAGCTTGCGTACCAAATGATCAAGAAACTGAAGATCTATTCAGGTTCGGATCATCCCCACACAGCACAGCAGCCTCAAACGCTGCAACGAACTAGCAAAAAAGTCGGTAACTGAGTTCACTCAGATTCTGACTTTCCTTCCCGTTTCCGACACGTTTTCAACCACCCATTTGATTCATGGTCGCCGTCAAAAAGGATAAAATTAACGGAGATGCACTCGGCACTGGTCGACGCAAAAGTAGCGTTGCCAGAGTCCGTGTACGCCCCGGTAGCGGGAGCATCACCGTTAATAGCAAGCCGTTAGACGAATACTTCGTCAACGAGCAGCACCGCACACACATCGCCGGAACACTGGCCGCGGTTGAACACGCCGAGAAGGTCGATGTTCTCGTCCGTGTCTCGGGCGGTGGAATGACCGGCCAGAGCGGGGCGGTCCGCATGGGGCTTGCCCGTGCACTCGTTTCCTTCGATGAATCACTTCATGAGGTGCTGCGAGAAGGCGGCTACCTGACACGTGATTCGCGAATGAAAGAACGTAAAAAACCTGGTTTGCGTGGTGCTCGTCGAGGCGTGCAGTTCAGCAAGCGTTAGCGGATTGCTTTGGCTTTCGGCGTTTTCGGCACAAAAGGTGCATTGTTGGACAAGCCGCTATGACACCTGCCGCGCCGCGGCGAATTCCGTCTGTTGAGGATTAGTTTTGGGAAAAAAAGAAGAAGCCTTCGAAGTCGAAGGCACCGTCACTCAAGCATTAGCCAATACCCGGTTTCGGGTACAGCTTGAAACCGGTTCCGAAGTGATGGCACACGTCGCCGGTCGAATGCGCAAGCACTTCATCCGGATTGTGCCTGGAGATAAGGTTCGGGTTGAGCTATCGCCTTACGATTTGACCAAAGGCCGAATC
>JAQWPZ010000067.1 GCA_029245125.1 Rubripirellula sp. | reverse complement strand
CAGAAGCCCAGTCATTGGTTTACAGAAGCCCAGTCATTGGTTTACAGAAGCCCAGTCATTGGTTTACAGAAGCCCATTGGTTTACAGAAGCCCAGCCACGATTCCTTAACACAAAACCCGCAACCCACCGATTTGGCAAGCGATCATTTGCCTGATTCTACTCTCGTCCCGCCACTGACATTTTCCCGGCCGGGAAAGAAATTCAAACATAAGCTTTCACACCCCGCCGTAAGAGCTTTGTACCGTACCCGCGATTGGGTTTTTCAGCCCAAGTTCCGCGACCGCAAATCATTCATGTGCAGCACCCGCCGGCACCTTGTATAACTTGGGCTCGGCTAACCAACGATACAACCAATCGACACCACCTTCCTCTGTCTTTGTCTCCTCGACAAAAGATAAAACACTTTGATCAAGGATCTTGATGGAAGCAATATTCTCGATGTCCGCGTAAGCAATGATTTCTCGCAATTTCTGGACATGAATTCCATGCTCAATCAAACCATTGCAAGTCTCGCGTCCGTAACCGTTTCCGAAGAATTTCCGCAGAAACCTATAGCCGATTTCAGCGTTTTCTCCATTGGGAACAATCGCACAGGTACCAACGAATTGCTGATCAGTTTTCCTAACGACTGCCCAGACCCAAAAATCATTCCCTGGCTCGGCATAATGCCTAATACAATCGCTTAGCTGTTGACGATTTTCAGCTTCGTCAAACCCGCTGCCGGTCGTGTACCGCATCACCTCAATATCCGATTGCATTTCATGAAATGCATCGAAATCTGCGTCCACTAAATTGCGAACAAGAAGCCTCGCAGTTTCAAAAATCATAAATCAGTGCGCACCCCACAAATGAGCCAAACCCGTTACTTAACTCTCCTGCCGCTTGCCAATTATGAATGAATGTGCTCACGGTACCAACATCCTTAGCAGAGGGCCTTGCTCACCAAAGATAACAGCGTTTTCCTACTTTCGTCTGTGCGGTTGCCCCGTCTGAACAAGCCTACACTCGATGCGAGCACATCATCGTCGATCCGTTCAACGACATCCCCAACTTGAATTCCAGCGATGCTTGAATCCATTGCTCCACCCACCCTCACTGCAACGCCCCCATTCTTAAACGCATTTCAGAGGGACCATCGACGCGTTCATTCTCGATGTCACCGACGACTTTCTTCCGCAACACTTCGGTTGCCGACACGACCATCAAGTAATCGCGTTGCTCAACCGGCAATGGTCCCTGCACTGCTTGGTCCTTCTCGCAGAGCAATTCCCGAACCACCGAACCGAACCACAAACCGAATCACGAACCAACAACTCCTGAAGACGCTGATGCCAAGGGCTTGGGGCCGCTGAACAAGGCTCTCCCAAGACTCAATCGGAACCGGCGTGGCGGACAGATGCGTTGTAGCGACGATGGCGTTGGCCAATTGGGAGACCGCTGCGGGCTCGACGGTCCTTGGAATCAATGCAGCAACAATGGCGAAACCAATCCGGTCATAAGCCCAGCCGCAACCAAACTCAATCTAGCCAGCAACGCGATCGCGGCCAGAGCGAGCCAGCACCTCGAAACGCTGTAGGGATCACTACCCATTCCCTTCGGGCAAGTGAACCGGAACATTCATTCCCGGAAAATCGCCGAAGGCCAGCATGCGGAACAACAAACACCTCCTCATGAACAACGATCGAACATGCGGGACGCAAATTGATTTCTGCGGAACGATTTAATAGATACCTGGTCGAATGCGAGTTACGTGCGACCTTGGCCACACAACAGCAAGAAGCTTCTTTGCTAGCGAATCAGGCAGCTAGGGCCAGCATCTTCACACGGCTCGAGACTGCACAATTGATGTTTCACGAAGCTATGGTATCGATTATTCTCCGACCGAAATTCACGTATGGAGACACTAATGAACCGAAAATTGTCGCACTTCGTTGCCTTCGCTCTACTCGCTCTGCCTGTCACTTCGTCGGTGACATCGGCGCAAGAAAAATCAGAACAAGCGTCTGTCGAAGAAATACGCTCGATTCTTGATTCGATTCGCCCCTACCTACCTGCGGGCGACGTCAAAACGGAGATCGATATTTTTGGTTCGACCAGCATGGATACCCTGGCCCACGGCTGGGCAGCTGGATTCAACAACTTTCACCCTGAGTCAGAGGTGGTCATCTCGGCGGAGGGATCCGAGCGTGTGTTCGATCGGATTGCCAAGAATCCATCGAGCATCGCCATGCTCTCACGGCCAGTCACTGAAGCCGATATCGAGCTTCTGAAGAAGAAAGGCATGAAGCAACCTGTCGCAGTCATGGTTGCACGTGAAGCGATCGGTATCTTTGTTCACCGCGATAACCCACTCGATTCCATCGACTACACCAGTCTGCAAGGACTCTTTTGCAGCAATGGCCAGGCAACCCAAGCGACTTGGGCTGCCGCGGGACTGTCAGGCAACTATGAGGACAAGCCTGTCGTGACGGTCGGCCGAGGAAAAGACAGTGGCACGCACACCTACCTCCAAAATTATCTGTTTCGTGGCCAAGCCATGAATGATTCGGTTCAGCGAGCGGATTCGAATTACCAAGTTGTTTCCAAAGTGGCGGCAGATCCCTTCGCAATTGCAATCAGCGGCCTGCGTTGTGGAGGGCACGAAGCGAAATTACTGAATCTGAAATCAAACGGCTCCGTCATTCCGACCGATGACCGTTCGCTCTTGCTCGGAAAATACCCCTTGATGCGGCCCCTTTGCCTAGTCCTAGATATGGGCGCGACGAGTGAAGTCGTCAGGGGTAATCGCGAATTCGTGCTTTATGCCTTGAGCCAAGCTGGCCAGACACAGGCCATTCTCGCGGGCTTCTTCCCATTCGACCCACCAACCCTGCTGGGTCAGGTCGAACGCCTGAACTTTGACCGCAAAGAATCACCTGCACCGGTCGATTCATCCAACCCAGCTTTGAAATCAACGGCGCGAGAAAGCCAGGAAAAAGTTTCTCGCTAAGCCCAGAGACGCTGCGAGTCTGGAGACGCTGCGAGTCTGTAGACGCTGCGAGTCTGGAGGCCGTGCGAGTCTGGAGGCCGTGCGTCAGTCGGCAGGCTACCGATCGCTCGATGCCAGATCGACAACAAAGAATTACGCCCACCGAAGCGGTCAATCATTCCGAACATTGGGCAACCGGAAACAAACTTACAATCTTCAACAATCTTGCATATTGGAAATCCGAAATGAACTTTCATAGCCGACACGGAGCAGTTGTCGTCGCTCTGTTTTTCGGGGCATTGGGATGTCTTCAGCAATTGAATCCAACAACCGCGGAAGCCCAATGGCAGAATGGCGTCACCAATCCATCAGCCACCCCAACCTGGAACTCCGGATGGGGCAGTGACAGTTGGTTTGGATCAACCGGAACCAACAAGAACCAGTGGTTGCTCGGTGTCGATGCATCCAACACAGATGTTGGGGTAATGGTAACGCGGGTAAATCCCGGATCCGCGGCGGCCCGCGCAGGAATCACACCGCAAGACGTGATCGTCTCGGTCGGCAACAATCGTGTCGGCCGTGTTGGCGGGCGGATTTTTGACTTGGGTGAAGAAATAAAGAAGAACGCCGACGCGACCGGTCGCGTGAGCTTGCTGGTCCAGAACAGCCAAACCATGCGTTTGGCATCGATGATGGTCCAACTCGACAGCAATCTGACCTCCGCACTCACCGGCACCCTGTTACTGCCGCCCAACACCCAGCTGCCTTACGATGCCGTCGCGACAGTTCAAATCGAAAACGTTTCCCGACCGCATTATGTCGTCCGAAATGGCGAATACTCTTTTCGCGTTCCCCAACCGTTCGCTGGGCAAATTGGTTTCAATCTGAATTACGATCGTGAATACATTGTCCCCAACGATACTTACCGAGTGATTGCTCGAATCGTCTCTGGAGGACGGACGCTCTATATGACTGCCCAAGCCGCTTTCGTGATTACCCGCGGCAACCCAAATCAGGTTCAATTGCAACTCGTGCCGGCTTCCGGAGCTGGGATCCCCGGTGGTTCAGGCTCGAACAGCGGCGGAGTCTACACCGCTGGCTACACCAATTACGATTTAATTAGCCAGCGCGTCACCGAATCATATCAGCGTTATCTCAATCGAGCACCATCCGCACTTGAGTTAGCCGCCTGGCACCAAGTTCCCGATGTTGAGTTCCGACTTTCGCAACTTCCGCTTGAATTGATGGCCTCGCAAGAATACTTCGACCGCGTGGGTGACAACAATTCCGTTTGGATTCGCCAAGTGTTTGGCGAAGTCATTGGCCGCACACCCTCTGCGCTCGAATTTGACCAATGGATGCGACGATTCGCAGATGTGCGGTATTCGCGAATGGAAGTTCTGAAACAAATGAAAAGCGTCAAAGCCTAACTATCAGTTCTAGGCCGATGGTCGAAATCGAACCACCGAACCAATGACCAACTGAACCGCAAGCGAGGCCTCTCGCTTGCGGTTTTTCTGTTTGCACAGTGACGCCATTCGCCAGTGACGCCTAAAGCCGCTGGACCAGAAGCAAATCACTGCCTCGAATCAGTGGGACGGGACGCCTAACATCAAGCCGCTGAAAAACACTTGGCTCGGTTAGGGCACTTCGCAAGAACATTGCACGCGAGTGACCGGCAGCAGACTCGATGTTCGCACGCCCCGCGGCATTAGCCAGCAGCAAAGGCAGAGCGGATCTCACCACTTGATGGCAACACCGACTTGCCTCACCTGCATCGACGCTGCATCGACGCTGCGGCGAACCAAGCCACCCAGCTACAGCGTTTGAAAGCTCTGCGATTTCAGGCTCAGCGGGGAATTAACCGATGGCTACAGTCACCCGCCGGCTTCGCAGGCTCGCGAATAAACCGAATGCCATCAGACCGTACGCAGGCAGAAAAAGCCACCACCAAAACTGGCTCGGCACATAGTCAACGAGTGCTTCGCTGCCCGCTCGCAGGGTAACAGAGACAGCGGGTTGCATGAATGTCATCAAACCCAACAGAGCGCCCGTGACAAACAGCCATAATGGGCGACCGGTAAACGCGAGCTCTCGCCCAGAGGCCAACACTGCCGTCCCCCAAACGACAAACATTGCTCCGATCGCAGCGGGACAGATCCAAGGCCCAAGCCAGATCGTTGGAATCAGAAAGAGAACATCCCACTCCAGCCATCCGCGCGGCCAACCCAACAGAACCTTTAACCAAACGTAATAAAACAGATCCCATAAACCGAAGACAAATACGAATGCTGCGAATCGTCGTGTCAAATTTTCCCGTTCGGCCAGCAACGCGACGGAAATGATCATAGCGATCGTCGAAAACTCGCGAGAAAGTTCGACTCGTGGATCATACTGCGTCAAGAAATGCAGGGGAAAAAGATCGAGCGGCTGATCGGGGTAATAGAGCTGACGCATGTAGATCACAACCACCGCTTCGAGCAAAGCCATCGAGATCGCAAATAGCGATAGAAGTCCGAGCGTTGAGCTGGTTGAGTTGTGCGGCATCGGTTAAGCGATCGCGATCAATCGACATCGACGATTAAGCGATCATCCATTGCGGAGGGAATACTGAGTGCTGAAAACAAAATCGACAGCGAGGCGATAACTCAGGCGGGTGAATTTTCACGCGCACCGAACAGCGTGAGAAAAAGAGCGAGATTGAAACGCGATTAACGACAACAGTGTAATGGGTGTTCTCTGATCCCGCTCGTTCGAAACTCAATTCAGGCAAAACAAAAAACACCGGATCAGTTTGGCACGTTCTGATCAAGCATCCAGACGAACCTTACGGGCTGAAACCTTTCGTAAGGACGCAAATCGTAAGGACGCAAACTTGTGGCCTGCCAGCAAACTGGACGCTGCCAACTGGATGTTTTCGTGACTGCCTTTTTAAGAAGCGTTTTCCTGATGCTGTCGCCAATCAGCCATTCAACCAATTTGAGGGACGCTCTCCTCAATGCATTGCAACGAATCCGCCGTGCCAGTGAGAACCCCAACAATGAACCAAATAAGCCGGGTATCTGAACGTTCAAAATTCGTCAAACCGCTTGCCCGATCCACGATCAGTTTTCGACGAATGCGGCGTTACTGTCGACACGCATTCGACCACTGGGGGCTGCCACGCCAACCGGAACGATTGCTCCCATACCTTCCAACACCCGCTGCACCTCATCGATCGTCTCGTCCAGCGTCGAGGTTCCAGCAGTGAGCCCAAGCGTCTTCACACCGTGGAACCATTCATCCTGCAATTGCTCGGCGTTCTCCACTTGATAGGCAGGCTTACCATGCTCCTGACACAGGTCGACTAACCTACGGGTGTTGTTTGAATTCATGCCGCCAACCGCGACGACAGCATCCACCCGACGCAACAGATCCAACATCGCTTGTTGTCGCAACTTGGTTGGACGGCAAACGGTATCGATAAATCGGATATCCGCAGTGGGGTTCTGCCGCTGAATTTCAGCATGAATTGCCGACACTTGATCCATCGGCATCGTGGTTTGGCTGATGACGCCTAGCTGCAGCGTTTGAAAATGCCGAACCTCGTCGATCGTAGAAATCACCTCGTAGCGATTCAGGTCACCCGTGATTCCCTGAACCTCAACGTGTCCTGCTTTGCCGATCACCAAGACCAAGCGTCCCTCATCACGCAAATCCGCTGCTGCCTCATGGGCGCGGTGAACCAGGGGACAGGTCGTATCGATGAGCTGCTTGTTATTCGATTGCAATTGATTCCGTTCTTTGTCACTGACGCCATGAGCAGTGATCAGCACCAAGGGAGTTATGACGATCGGCTTACGCCCGTCTTCACCCGACTGATGGAAACCTGCGTCGGACAGACGGCGATTGACAACGGGATTATGAACCAGTTCCCCGTAAACGGTGACATCCGCAGGGCGTGCTACTTCGTCCGCGATTTTCAAGGCGTCGCGAACACCGAAACACATTCCCATTTCTTCAGCTCGAATAATTTTCATAGTAGCTCTGTCCGGTGTTCAACATGGAATCGGAACTTTGTCTAACAAAGCACCTGTGCATTCGCTGGTTCTAAAATCAATCAATCTTTCAATGAGGCATTCACGTCGCCGGAGACCAATCTCCGGGCAAATCCCGTGAACTCTGCTTCGAATCAATCTCGGATTGCGCATCGGAAACAATGCTGTCTAACAAACTGATGTATTCGGAAAACCGACTGCGACCTTCAGACGTCAGCCGATAAAGCGTTTGCGGCCGCGTTCCCGAAGATCCTTTCCAAATCTCGATGAAGCCTGCCTCGGTCAAAACACCGAGATGACGACTAAGATTGCCGTCGGTCAACGAACAGAGTTGTTTCAAATCATTGAACAATACACCGTCGTTATGTGCGGCCAGCGAAGCTAAGATTCCCAACCGCGCTTTTTCGTGCATGACCCGATCGAGTCCCTGGTAGGCGAATCGCCCCGTGTTCGGCAATTCGCCGGCCGACTCTGACTGCTGCTGTTTCTTACGAGGCATCGTTTCGCTCCAACGTCCAATAAAGAATCATCGCGCTCATCCCTTGGCCACCACCGAAGGTGACCCCCATCTGCCAAGGTGCAAATGCCTGTTCTCCCTGCCCAAAGAGCAAACAAAGCACACCACAGAAAACGTAATAAGAACCAATCCAATAAGCCTGGGGTGGTAACAAACGGAACGAAGCAAACACGCCAAGGGCAAAAATGAACGACCACAATCCAGGCAACATCCAAGCGACCTGCGGGGCCGCGCGGTAAATCGACAATGTCAACAATCCGCCGACAATTAAGCAAGGCACAATTTGACTGATTGCCAATCGCGTTAATTCGCGAGAAAGTCCAGGACCAGACCGAAACCACCCCCAGCACAACTCCACACCTGCCAGGATCACACTGACCGCGGCTACCCCCACCCACAACATCAAATAGCGATCGAGGTCGGTCGCCGGCGAGGAGACGATTCTCGACTGGAGCAATGCAGCGAGAATCCCCAACAAGGCCGAAATCCCCACCGTCGCGGAGCGATAACCTCGAAAGATCTCAGTCCGCGCCATTTGGCGGCGAATATCGGAGATCTGACGGATCGCCTCGCGAATTTCCATACGATACCCCCGAACAACTTCACTTACTTTGCAATGCAAAGTACTTCACGGTTCACCGAACGTCAAGTTTTCATCTGAAAATAAATTGGCTCTCACTACTGGCGATTACTCCCCCCCCCGAACACTGCAAAAGTTCCGCACGACGTCTGACCGTCTGCCTGAACCATCTTCGCCATTCCATTCCCAGCGCTTTCCCCAAGGACTGAGTCTGCTAGCCAACTTCGGAGAATCTTCGAACACAGAGAGGCCGGCCCACTTACGGAGCACTCAGCAATCAGCTCAGTGGTACAATCGCGCCAAAGCGATGAAACAACACCCGGGACAAGCAATGAACATTGAACGATCATTTTCGAGGGCCGCTTGGAAACCACAGACGGCTTGGACTACACAGCCGATTTGGCGACTCGGCTTGGCAGTCTTTTTTACGGCGTGCACCACGGTGTCCGCAGCCGAACACCCTCTGAAAGTTTTCATTCTTACTGGACAGTCCAATATGCAGGGCCACGCCCAAGTGCGGACGCTCAAGGCAATGCGTTTGGATGTTGAAACGGCCCCATTGCTGACCGAGATGATCAATGACGACGGCACGCCTCGCGTGTGCGAACAAGTTTGGATTTCGTCTATCGGAAGTTCACCGGAGGAACGAACAGGGCAGTTGACGGCCGGTTACGGCGCGGACCCCAATGGATCCAAGATCGGACCTGAGCTGACCTTTGGAATCACGATGCAAAAATTGGTCGGCGAACCGATCCTGATCATCAAAACGGCCTGGGGTGGCAAGAGCCTCCACACTGATTTTCGTTCGCCCAGTGCCGGACCGTATCCGTTCAATCCATCGCAACTTGAGGCTCTTAAAAAACAAGGGAAAGATCTGGACCAAGTGAAGGCTGAAAGAGCCGAAGCGACCGGCGTTTACTATCGCTTGATGCGAGATCACGTCA
>JAQWPZ010000061.1 GCA_029245125.1 Rubripirellula sp. | reverse complement strand
ATGAATTGACCGTAGCATTGGAATGCACTGACGATGTCCAGTTTTTCGCCTTTGTAAGTTCCTGGCTTGATGGTGCCGCCATAGACCATGATCGAGGGGCGATTCAGACGCCCCATGGCGATCAAGCATCCCGGCATGTTTTTGTCGCAACCGGGCAAGGCGATGAGTGCGTCGTACCATTGAGCCGCCACAATGGTTTCAATTGAATCAGCGATCAGATCGCGACTTTGAAGGCTGTAGCTCATGCCCTCGGTGCCCATCGAAATCCCGTCGCTCACACCGATCGTATTAAAACGCATGCCGACCAAACCGGCATCCGAGACGCCCTGCTTTACCTCTTCTGCCAGGTCGAGCAAGTGCATATTGCAGCTATTGCCCTCGTACCAAACACTGCCGATGCCAATTTGCGGCTTGTCCATATCCTCACGCTGCATGCCGGTGGCATACAGCATTGCTTGAGAGGCCCCTTGGCTTTTCGGTTGCGTGATTCGGCGGCTGTATGGATTCAGTGGCTGATTCATGGGGAAACTCTGTAAAGGTGACATGGAATTGTGTCGTTTCGGGCAACATTCGTTTCAACGGTGCGTGAATCGACGATTGGGTAATTCTGGGCTGTTGATGGAATTCTGGGCCGTTGAGCGAATTCTGGGCTGTTGGTGGAATTCTGGGCGGCCGTGCAAATGTTGCCGGGGAGCGTCGATTATCATCAAGCCGCTTGGTTTGATAAAGGGTCGTGCCTGAGCGGCCCACGGTTCAACTTGTGATGAGAGGCTTACGATGATTCAAATAAGGTTGTTTCGAATCGCTGCATGGTTGGTTTTTCCAGTAATCTCTGCAGGTTCGGTTCTCGCTGAGGAACAGGATGGTGGGTTCCAGGAAAACTCGCTGCCCTTATTTGATGGACGCTCATTGATTGGATGGGAGGGGAATGGATACTGGTTTCGCGTCGAAAACGAAGCGATTGTCGCGGGGCGCCTGACGGAAAAGATTCCCCACAATGAGTTTTTGTGTACCACGCAGAATTATGACAACTTTGATCTGCGTTATGAGGCCAAGCTGGTTGGTGAGGGAAAGAACGCGGGGGTGCAGTTTCGTTCCAAGCGGATTCCCAATTCAAGCGAAGTCTCAGGCTATCAGGCTGATATTGGTCACGCCTTCAAACGTCCGGTCTGGGGGTCTCTTTATGATGAATCACGTCGCCGTAAAATGTTGGCCGAACCTGATGCTGACGTTGCCCGCAAGGCGGTTCGCGAAGGGAAGTGGAATCAGATCCGAGTCTTGTGTGAGGGAACTCGCATTCAGATTTTTGTCAATGATATAAAAACGGTCGATTACACCGAGACTGAGGACGGGATTCCCGGATTCGGTGTGATTGGGTTGCAGATTCATAGCGGCCTCCCCTGCGAGGCCTGGTATCGCAATATTCGAATTCGGCAGCTGTAGCGTCTTGCCATTGGATGCGGTGACGGACCATCCGTTTGATTTCTGGTTATAGACCATCAGCTTGGGGCTCCGGTTTTGTTTGGTAAATATTTTGTCGCGTCAGATACGGTCCGGTGTGGCAGTCAGCCTGCACACCCTTCGGCCTGAAGTCACGTGGATCCAGGAGCACAAAAAAGCGTGCGGATTGAGTTTGTCTATTTTGATCTCGGTAACGTGTTGCTGAGTTTTGATCCCGATTTAGCGTGTCGCAACTTGGCCGAATTGCTGTTGGTTTCTGGCGATGAAGCGAAGCAAGTGGTGTACGAGAGTGGCTTGCAGCATCGGTTTGAATCTGGGCAAGTGAGTGGCGATCAGTTTGCACGCGAAGTCTGTCGGTTGCTCGCTCGCAAGCCAGTGCCCGATGCTGCCGTATTTGACGCAGTGAGTGATATGTTCGAACCAATCCCAGCGATGCGAGACGTGCTGGATCAGGTTCGGCAAACGGGCCGAGGTGTTGGCCTGCTCTCCAATACCTGCCAGGCCCATTGGGAGTGGATTGTTCGGCAAAGTTATCCCGTGACGGCGTTCGATTTTGATGCCACGATTTTGAGTTTTGAAGCAGGGTCGATGAAACCGGATTCACTGATTTACGAAGTGGCTGAACGGGCCGCAGCGGTCACGGCCGAGCAAATCCTTTTTCTGGATGATCGCGAAGAGAATGTTCATGGAGCGCGGTTGCGAGGTTGGCAGGCCGAGCAGTGTCTCGGTGGAGAGCAAGCAGTGCAGGTGCTGAATCGAACAGGGCTACTGGAGGAAGCGTTATGAATTCTCTCTTTCGATCGATGCTCGTCTGGTTGTTGGTCTCTTCTGGGTTGGCATTGTTTTGGCCGGTAGAACGGTTTGGTTTTGATCCTTTCGTGGCACCCCGTTGGTGGTTGTGGGGGTTGATCACGCTGACGATGTTCAGCTTGGGTTCGCTCGTTCGGCCACACGAATTGGCTCCCTTGAAGTCCAAGCCGTGGTGGGTCGTGTTGGGCGTCGTGACTCAGATGGTCGCGATGCCTTTGGTGGCTTGGGTTGTGACAAAGCTGATCCCGATGGACCCCGAGTTGGCGACCGGTGTCATCTTGGTTGGCTGCGTGCCCGGGGCGATGGCCTCGAACGTACTCACGCACACCGCTGGAGGGAGCGTAGCTTACTCGGTCAGCTTGACGACGGTTGCGACGCTCCTGTCCCCTTTGTCAGTGCCCTTTGTGTTGAGCTTGTTTGCGGTGGAGTCGAGTCCCTCGCAGATCAATCCGGTTCAAACGTCGGTGCTGCTATTTCTGACCGTCGTGCTCCCAACGGTAGGTGGTTTTTTCCTTGCCAGGTTGAGTAAGAAGGTCGAGCGTTGGGCCACCCGGTGGTCACCTTCTGTGGCGTCGGTTTGCTTGTTGTGGATTATCGCCAGTGTGGTAGCGGGGAACCGTGAGACATTGATCGGCGTCGGCTCCGTTTTGGTAATCGTGTTGTTGGTGGTGAATTTGACTGGTTACGCGGCCGGTTATCTGGTCGGCGTCGGATTTGGGCTGCCCTCGGAATTTCGGCGGGCGCTGACTTTAGAGGTCGGAATGCAGAATGCTGGATTGGGAACAGCATTAGCGGCGACACTCTACGGGGCAGGTACCTTAGCCACCATTCCGACAGCGGTTTACACCTTTGGGTGTATGCTCACCGGCACCGTTCTGGCGGTGGTTTGGCGAGGAATTAGCGATCGCCGGCTGGTCGGCGAGGATCAGGCTGGGACGAATGTGGTCGAAGGCGATATGATGGGCGACTGACAAGTTGTCATGATTGATCGACACCCTCACGCATTTTCGAAGAACGTTCCGCTCCCGATGGCAAATACGTCACGACCGCCGAAAATCGTCCCCGAAACCGCCTCGCCTCGATCGGTGGCGGTGATCGATATCGGGGCGACCAGTATCCGGATGGCGATTGCAGAGATTCATTCTGACGGCGAGGTGCGGAAACTAGACAGCTTGGTGCAAGCGGTTGATTTAGGCCGCGAGGCTTTTGAGAATCGTCGGCTGAGCCGCAAAAGTATCGAAAAATCTGCCGCGATCCTGCAGCGGTATCAACGGGTACTGCAAGAATACGGAATTACATCGCAGGCCGATGTCCGGGTGGTCGCGACAACCGCTGTTCGCGAAGCGAGTAATCGATTGGCGTTTGCAGACCGAGTCTTTGTCGCGACCGGTTTAAATGTTGAACCGATCGACGAAGCGGAGGTCAACCGGATCACCTACATGGGAGTAATCCCTCATCTCCACGAGCATCCCGGTTTGGCCGATGGGAAATCACTGGTCGTGGAAATTGGCGGTGGGAGCACGGAAGTGCTCCTGCTCCGCAGCGGTAATGTTCTGTCCAGCCAGTCGTTCCGCCTGGGCTCAGTGCGGTTGATGATGAATCTTGATGGTGTACGAGCGAGTGCTTCACATCGTCGCGCCATGATGGAAAGTCATATCCGCCGGACGCTCGTGCAAATTTCAGAAGGGATCGATGATGATGCACCGGTCAATATCGTCGCTCTCGGTGGCGATATTCGGTTCGTTGCCGATCAGCTAACGGATTGGGACAGAAAGTCATTAGCCGAATTGTCGACCAAAGAACTTGTCAAGTTGACCGAGCAGGTGCTGACGCTTGACCAAGATGGAATCGTCAAAAAGTACGGGACAAGTTTTATCGAAGCGGGAACGTTGGCCCCGGCACTGCTTGCTTACTCGATGTTTGTTCAACATTTTCACCAGTCGCATTTGTTTGTCAGCGAAACCAATTTGCGCGACGGTTTGTTGCACAACATGGCGGCCGGCGGAAGTTGGACTGCGGAATTCCGCAATCAAATTGTCCGTTCTGCAATCTCGTTGGGGCGTAAATTCGATTTCGACGAGACGCATGCTCGAAATGTTGCTGAGTTAGCCAGCAAGTTATTCGATCAATTGCGGGACGAGCACCGGTTGGACAGTCGACATGAAGTGATTCTATTTGTCGCCGCACTGTTGCATGAGATTGGGATGACGGTCAATGTCCGAAGCAATCATAAACATTCGCTGTATTTAATTCGCCACAGCGAAATGTTTGGGTTGTCCCGCAGTCAGTTACTGCAAGTTGGGCTGGTGGCCCGATATCACCGCCGCGCCACGCCGCAGCCGTCACATGAAGGCTACGGAACTCTGCCCCAGAAAGAACGCGTTATTGTCGCGAAGCTCGCTGCTATTTTAAGACTGGCGATCTCGTTGGATGATACCCGCAGCGGGCGGATTCGCGATATTCAATGCGTTTGCGAACCGAAGCAATTGGTCATTCACGTGCTCGGTGTTGACGATGTCTCATTGGAGCAAGTCGCGATGAGTCAGAACTCTGGTTTGTTTCGCGATGTGTTCGGTTTGCCGGTACTTTTGAGAGCAGGCAGGCGATGAATTCGAATTCCCCACACCTGCCACTGATGCTCGGGTGTCCCGTTTGGGGGTGTGCGGATTGGGGTGGGCAGGTTTACCCTCAGAAAACACCGCGATCTCAGTGGCTGCAGTGGTATTCGCGGACATTCAATACGGTGGAAGGGAATAGCACGTTTTACGCGCTGCCAAGTATCGAGACGACACGCCGTTGGGCGAGCGAGACGGCGAACGGATTTCGCTTTATGCTGAAATTTCCGCGGAGTATCTCGCATGACAATGAATTGGAAGGCTGCCAAGCAGAAACGAACACGTTTGTGCGGTGCCTTGAACCGCTTGCTGAATCCGATCGCCTCGGGCCGACCTTCTTGCAATTGGGACCAAACTTTGGTCCAGACCGTTTCGAAGCACTCAGCCAATACTTGACGGCTTTACCTCGTGGGTTTCAGTGGGCTGTGGAAGTGCGGCATCTAGATTGGTTTGATTCGGGTTCTCACGAAGGCCGGCTTAACGAACTGCTTCGTGGCTTAAACATCGACAAGGTTCTATTCGATAGCCGACCGCTATTTGCCACGCCCCCAGATGACGAGATCGAAACCCGCTCCCAGGTGCGGAAACCACGAACACCAATCCGCCAGACGACCACAGGGAAACACCCGGTGTTGCGATTGGTAGGCCGCAATCGAATCGAACTAGTGAATCGTTTTTTTGACCAGTGGGCACCGATTGTTGCCAAATGGATCCGTGATGGGCTTTGTCCTTACGTGTTCACTCACGCGCCGGATGATCGCTACGCTCCCTCGCTCGCGCGTCAGTTTTCCAGCCGATTGCAGCAGGAATTTCCAAATTCATCGTGGCAGATCCCTCTGCCGCCCTCGACACCCAAGCAGTTGTCTCTGCTGGGGGATTTTTAGTAACGGAATACGTACCCAACGATTGAAAATCATGAACCTATCCTTCATTGAATTCCATTCGACCAGTCTGTTTGCCCGAGGTCTATTACTCTTGTCATTGATCGCGCTGACTTCTTCGTCCGGCCGCGCCGACGATCCCTATCAAGCCGCTCGCGACAAGTTGGTTCGTGAGCGAGTCGCGAGTGCAGGGGTCAAAGACCCTCGCGTCTTGCAGTCGATTCGCAGCACACCTCGACATGAATTTGTGCCGACCAAATTACAAGACCGTTCCTATTTCGATATGGCCTTGCCGATCGGTGAATCACAGACGATCAGTAGTCCGTTTATTGTTGCCTTGATGACCGAAGCACTCGATCCAAAACCAACGGATAAGGTGCTGGAAATCGGTACAGGAAGCGGGTACCAAGCTGCTGTTCTGAGCCCGCTGGTCAAAGAGGTTTACTCGATCGAAATTGTACGAGAGCTTGGGGAACGCGCCGCGGAAGTCCTTGAGCAATTGGATTACAAAAATGTTTCGACCCGTGTCGGTGATGGGTTTTTGGGTTGGCCCGAAGCGGCGCCTTTCGACAAGATCATCGTGACCTGCAGTCCCGAATCAGTGCCGACACCACTCGTCGAACAGTTGCGTGAGGGTGGTGTGATGATCATTCCTGTTGGGGAAAGGTACCAGCAAACGCTTTACCTGATGACCAAAAAGGATGGTGAATTGCTCCGCCAACCGCTGCGACCGACTCTCTTTGTCCCAATGACTGGCGAAGCAGAAGATAATCGCCAACTTCTGCCTGATGCAGCCAATCCGAAAGTGGTGAACGGAGACTTCGAGATTGCCGCGTCTGGTGACGCAGCAAACATCGCAGATTACGTGCCGGGTTGGTATTACGGCCGCCAAGTCCGCCGAGTCGCCGATGATGGGGCGGCTGTGCAGGGTGCGGCATTCGTGCGGTTTAGTAACGAGACACCTGGGCTCGGCTCTCACCTGCTGCAGGGATTCCCGATTGATGGGCGAAAGGTGTCAACGATTCGCCTGAGTGGCAAAGCACGAACTGGCGAAGTCCGTCGCGGACCGGAAGGGGATGCGATGCCGATGATCGCGCTGAGTCTGTACGACGGACAACGCCGCGACCTTGGAACCTTCCGGCTCGGTCCGTTTCGAGGCTCTCGACCGTGGCGGAGCAGCAGTCGACTGATTCGAATTCCCCCCTCCGCTCGTGAGGCGATTCTGAGGATCGGCTTGTTCGGAGCTACCGGAACCGCCGATTTCGATGAAATCGAGGTCGAAAAGATCGATTGAGCTGCCAGTGTTATCGGGGTCGAACCGCATGTTCTCTATTCTGCCTAGCCGCCCGAAGGCCCCCTTTGCGTAAAATCTGCCGAAGCTGCTTGTTTCCCCAGTTGATAGCTGTATCCTAATCCGGGATACGCCGGCATCCGCGGGGCTCGTTTGGGGGTGTCAAAGCGCACTTATGAGTTGGTCTGCACCTCCGCACTCCGTTGTTTGCAGCCGCATGAAGACTGATGAGTTGGGCCGGCAGGAGGTTTACGAGACATTGTTTGCAGGAGAATCAGGAAACATGAGTTGCATTCGATTTTTAGCATTCGTTGGAGCGATTGCTGTGATGACGACCCTGGCGGGTTCAGCTTTCGCCCAGGGTTCATGGGGCGGATCATCTGGCGGATCATCTGGCGGTTGGGCATCTTCGGGTGGGAGCAGCGGTGGTGGCTTAATGAGCCGAATCCGAGCGAAGCATCAAGCCCATCGTGCAGCTCGTGGTGGCAGTTCAGGGTCGTCTGGTGGCTACACGATGAACTACGTCACTGCGAGTAGTGGTGGTTCCTCGGGCGGTTCTTCCGGCGGCGGTTGGGGTTCGAGCGGAGGGAGTCGAACCGAGCATGTTGGTCCGATCCGTCGGTTGCTCTCGCGAATTCACGCTCGCCATCACTCTGCCAGCAGCGGTGGATCATCCGGCGGCAGCAGCGGTGGATCGTCTGGCGGCAGCAGCGGTGGTTCATCCGGCGGCAGCAGCGGTGGTGTGATCAGTCCAATGAGTTACGAGTCGGCCATGCCAGCATCGGTTGGGATTCATTCAACATCGGGCTACGAATCGAATCAGATTCAAACTTACTATCGGGATATTGCAGTTCGCCGAAGTGGATCGTCGGAGGCGGATGTCTCCGATTCTGTCGCGGTCGCTAAGCCTGCGATTGAAAGCGATGCGGCAATGCTGACAGTTGCTGTTTCAGAGGATGCGAAGGTGACAGTCAACGGTCATGAGACAACCAGTGATGGGCCTGTTCGGCAGTTCATGTCGAAGGGCTTGGAGCAGGGATTGGTTTACACCTACTTGGTGGAGGTCACTTACGACTCCGAGGGCGAGCCGGTTACCGAGAGCAAGTCGGTGAAACTACGTGCTGGTTCGATCGAGGAAATTGAGTTTGAGCGACCTGCGGTTCAGCCCGAGCCAGTCGCCGATGTTGCTGTGTCGGATTCTGATCTCGTCACCGTCGTGAAAGTACATGTTCCTGCGGATGCGACCGTTAAACTTGCGGGCAATCAAGCCAGCGGTGAAGGAACCATTCGGACCTTTCGTACCAACCAATTGAAGGCTGGTGAGCAATGGTTGGGGTATACGGTTCAAGTCACTTCGATCGTGAATGGCCAAGCATTGAGCCAAGAACGATCGGTTGATCTTTCTGCGGGCAGCAGTGTGGAATTGACCTTTGATTTTGAAGCGGACCAAGTCGCTGGTCTTTAGATCGGCAGCAGGTTGATTCATTCAGACGAGCCGCATTTCAGTTGAAGTGCGGCTTTTTTGTTGCGCAGCTACCTTTGATTAAGGCGTTCTTGAGCTCGGAAACCGACTGTACATTGTGCTGGACTGGGTTACCGTGGAGGAAGGTTTGTTTTTCGCTTCCGAGTGCTGTTTTTATGAAGGCTGCCATGAAGCCTCTTTCTCGGCCTAAGCGGTTGCTATTGAGCGGTTTGTTGATCGGTCACTTGTTGGCCGTCGTGCTTCCGCCATTGTCGTTTCAGACTCGGGGTCCGTTGGGCACCTCGCCATCGATCGCCAGCTTGTTTGCGTGGTTCGAGCCATACAGCCAAGGATTGTACATTGATCGCGGTTATGCCTTTTTCGCTCCTAACCCCGGGCCAAGCCATTTGGTTCAGGCTGCCATCACCAACAGCGATGGTGAGCGACTAGAGATCATGTTTCCGGATCGGACCCAGCAGTGGCCCCGGTTGAGTTACCATCGGCATTTTATGCTGACGGAGTTTTTGGAAGAGATCTATCAGCCACCTGGTCCGCCACCCGAGTTGCAAAAATTGGATCCGGCGGAAGCTCAATATTGGTTGGGAGCACGGGCTCGCTATGAGCGTGTTCGGCAGTCTTACATTGAACATCTCCGACACATCTATCCCGACCGTACAGTCCAGGTCCGTCGGATCGAGCATTTGATCCCGGAGATCCTGGAGTTTCAACAGCGACCGATTGAACTGACCGATGACAGTTTGTATCGCCCGATGTTGGACGTGCCCGTCTTGCTGGAACTCGATGCCGAGAATCTGCCTATCGCAAAAGAGGCCTCGGCAGATGCGCGGGGCGGGGAATCGGCTGATCGCAAAATCCAAACCGATGTACCTGCTTCCAGTTCCGCGCCGGTCTCTGGTTCTGCGCCGGTCTCTGGTTCTGCGTTGGGAGAATCGCGATGACGCAAGGCAGCAAGGTGAAGGAGTGGTTCGCCGGGTATGTCGATGCATGGGACCGATTCTGGTTTCAGCCTTGTTTGCCGTACACCGTTTGTATCCTGCGGTTGGTCGTTGGCATCATGCTGCTCTATTCGCATCTCGTGTTGGCCGCAAATTTAACGGTGTTTCTGGGTGAATCGGCTTGGATCAGTAACGAGACCGCCCAGCAGTTACACAATGGCAGTTTTGGATTCAGCGATTGGGGCTGGAGTTATTTGTGGATGATCGACAGTCCACTGTGGTTGAGGGTTCATCACGGCGTCACGATGTTGGTGACGGCATCGTTTGCGATTGGATTTCTGACTCGCTTGACCGGTCCGCTGACTTGGTTTTTGCAATTAATGTATTTGCATCGGATGACCGGTGCATTGTTTGGATTCGATCAAATTGTCACTTACACGGTGATGTATTTGATGCTGTCGCCGTGCGGTAGTTGGCTGAGTGTGGACGCGAAGCTGAGAAAGTATTTCGCTGGACGCCGATCGAAAAGTGGTTTTTTGCGTTGGCTGCTGCCCACTGCGAGCCCGAGTGTGGGAGCGAACATCGCGACGCGATTACTGCAACTGCATCTGTGCGTGATCTATCTGTTTGGAGGTCTATCAAAGGCTCGCGGACAAAGTTGGTGGGACGGGACAGCCATGTGGTTGTCGGTTGGCATTTACGAATACCAATCGATTGATATGACTTGGCTGTCAAGTTACCCACGAATATTTACCGGTATGACTCACTTCACGTTGTTCTGGGAAGTGTTCTATTGCGCTCTGATCTGGCCGCGAATGACTCGCCCGTTCATATTGCTCGGGGCCGTTATCTTGCATGGTGGAATCGCATTGTTTTTGGGGATGATCACTTTTGGTGTCATGATGATCGCGGCGAACGGCATCTTCGTTCCACCGGAATTGATCGGACGTTTTGTGGATCGAAAAGGGCTCCAGAAGGCTGGAGTTAATGAGCCAGCCCAGTCGGGCAAGAAATGAGCCAGCCCAGTCGGGCAAGAAATGAGCGAAGGTTCGCCTGCGGGAAACAGCAATCGTTGGCCGTTTCAGCGACGCCGTCCCATGATCCGCTCGTCTGGGGGTGGACTCTGCGGCCTGTCTCTTTTAGCAGCGAGCGAGGTGGATCAGCCTCGATAGCGCTGAATCGGTCGTAGCACTGCTGCGATTCGAGAGAGAGGCCGCGGCGTGCGATTGATTACAGAGGCCACGCCCGTTCAGTGGGGTCCGTTGGATCTAGCGGTGCAAGATCTACTTCAACAGGGATTCGCCGGTCATCTCTTCAGGCTTGGGAAGCCCCATCAGTTCCAGGACGGTTGGAGCGATATCGGCCAAGCGTCCGCCCTCGCGAAGTTGCTTTTCTTCCAAGCCAGCTTCGACGACGATCAGCGGCACGTCGTAGGTGGTGTGAGCTGTGTGAGGACCGCCTGTCACAGGATCGATCATTTGTTCGCAATTACCGTGGTCGGCGGTCACAACCAATGATCCGCCTTTGGCTAACGTGGCCTCGACGACTCGGCCGACGCAGGCATCGACCTTCTCAACAGCTTGCACGGCGGCCTCGACGACTCCGGTATGCCCCACCATATCGCCGTTGGCGTAATTGACCACGATCAGATGTGACTGTTCTGAATCGATATCATCGAGGACTCGCTGAGTGACTTCCTCCGCAGACATTTCGGGTTTCTGGTCGTAGGTCGAAACGTCTCGAGGCGAGGCAGCCATTCCCCGTTCTTCTTCGCTGAACGGATCGTCACGATAATCATTGAAGAAGAAGGTGACGTGCGGATACTTTTCTGTTTCGGCACATCGGAATTGGTGCAAATCAAGTCCGCTGATGTACTGGCCCAATATGTTTGGCATTTTGGGCGGCTTTTCAAAGATCACTTGAACCGGCAGTCCCGTTTCGTAGCCGGTCATCGTGGCGAAGTACAGGTTATCGATCTTCTTGCCACGTTCGAAGCCACCACCGTCGATGGCTTTCCATTGATCGTCTGGAAAGGTGAACGCCTTGGTCAATTCGCGAGTACGGTCACCCCGATAGTTCAGGAAGATGACCGCATCACCGTCGGAAACTAGGCTGGATTGACCATCCTGTGTGATGGTGGTCGCGGTGATGAATTCGTCTCCACGCCGACTCGGCTCGGTTGGATTGTCATAGTAAGCCTGGATGGCGTCTGCTACCGACTCGGACGTTTGCTCGACTCCCTGCGTCAGCATTTTATAAGCAGATTCGACGCGTTCCCAACGAAGATCGCGGTCCATGGCATAGAATCGGCCGATGACGCTGGCGATGTGCCCGACGCCTTGCTCGGTCATTTTTTCTTGCAAGCGGCCGACATAGTCCAAGCCCCCGGTTGGCGAGGTATCTCGTCCGTCGGTGATGGGGTGGACCGCGAATTGGTCGGCATCCAGTCCGCTTTGTTTGACGAGTTCGACAACGGCGAAAGCATGTTCCAGATCGCTGTGGACCCGACCGTCGGACATCAGTCCGAGCAGGTGCAGTTTGCCACCACTTTGCCGCACATGTTCGATCGCACCCAGCAGCGTCTCATTTTCAAAAAAAGAACCGTTTCGGATCGCTCGAGTGATCCGCATCACCTCTTGGTCGACGATCCGCCCTGCCCCAATATTTTGGTGGCCAACCTCACTGTTGCCCATCACACCCACTGGCAGCCCGACATCTTCGCCGGAGGTGTGAATTAGCACGTTTGGATATTGATCCATCAGTTGGTCGGCGACCGGTGTGGTGGCCAGATGAATGGCGTTGGCGTGATTCCATTCTGGGTTTGGGTTTTCGCCCCAACCGTCTCGGATAATTAGAACTACGGGTTTTCGTCGAACATCAGTCACGGGGCGTCTCCCGGGCAAAGAACAGCAATTTTTCTGATACCGAAAGTAGCTGTCTCGCACGTGAAAATGAAGGTGGCATCAAACCAGCACTGCTTCACTCGCCACCGGCGTGCCGATCCCTACTGCAAACCGGGGCAATCGACTACTCTATCGGGCTAATTCGTTGCATTTTAGACGCCTCTTGAAGTGGAGCCCTTTCTGATGAGTCTTTTGCGTTTTGACGCTTCCGGCAGCATCCATCCTGATTTTGGCATCACGCAGGAGCAACTGGACGAACTGACGCCGCAACTCGAGTCACTTCGATCGGAAATGGTCGAAACCGATCGGCAGCAGTACGACAGTGGCGAAATTCCGGCAGAGAAAGATCCGCTTGATGCCAGGTTCTTCTGGCTGCCGGAGGAGCAACTCGCCGCCTATGAACGGGATCGAGAACGATCTGAACTGGGGCGGATTTTCCAGGTCGCCAATGGCATGCATGATGAAATCGATGCGGTCGCTGTGCTCGGCATCGGAGGCTCTTACATGGGAGCTCGGGCGATGATGGATGCCTGTTGCGACCCCTTTCACAACGAACTTTCGCGAGGCGGTCGGGGCAGCAAACCGCGTCTCTATTTCGAAGGCAACAATGTTGATAATGATGCCAGCTCAGCGTTGCTGAGTCGATTGGCTGCAGGCGGCTATGGTGAGACCGCTGCGGAGAATCGCTGGGCGATTGTCGTGATCAGCAAAAGTGGCGGGACGATGGAGACGGCGGTCGCCTTCCGTCAATTTCTAGCAGCACTCGAGTGTTCACTCGGAGCCGACGCGGAAAAATGGTTGTCGCGGTTGGTCGTCCCCGTGACCGGTGAGTCTGGCAAGCTTCACGATTTGGCCACGGAAATTGGATGCAGTGAGATTTTTAATGTCCCCGATGGTGTCGGGGGAAGGTTCAGCGTTTTGTCAGCCGTTGGGTTGATGCCAGCGGCCTTCTTGGGGCTCGACTGTATGCAGTTGCTCGAAGGTGCCGTCGCCATCAATGAGCACTTCAAGACGGCACCGGTGTCCGAAAATGTTGTGCTGCAGTACGTCGCCGTGAATCACTTACTGCATATGCATCGGCAAAAGTCGATCCGCGTGATGAGTGTTTGGAGTAAAGCCTTGGAGTCGGTAGGGCTGTGGTATGACCAGCTGCTCGCTGAATCTAACGGAAAGCATGGTTTAGGCGTCACTCCGCTGACGACGGTGAACACGCGTGACCTCCATAGCCGCCATCAGCAGCACCAGCAGGGACGCAACGATAAGGTTTTCAATAACATCATTGTTGAAAACTATCGCAGTGATCATCTGGGCGTTGGTAACAGCGACCGAAATCAGGATACGCTCAACGACATCGCGGATAAGACCTTGCCCGAAATCATGAGTGCCGCGATCAAGGGAACCAACGATGCGTTGCATGAGGATGGTCGACCTACGACCGATCTTATTCTTCCCTCAATCAACACCCATACCCTTGGGCAATTGTTTCAAATGTTGATGATCGCAACAGTGATCGAGGGGCGGCTGTTAGGAGTCAATCCTTATGGTCAGCCCGGCGTTGAACAATACAAACGAAATATGAACAAGAACTTGGGCCGCGGATAACGTCATTCGTGTTCACTGCCCTGCCCTCTTTTTGTTTGCTCCGTCCTGTTTTTATGTGTTTCTATGTCTGCTGTTGATCAATTATTTGCCAGGCTCCGAGGCGAGAACCAAAAGGCTTTAATGCCTTTTTTTACGGCCGGTGACCCTGACATCGAAACCACTGCCGAGGTGATTCGAGCTGCCGAGGCGGCGGGTGCGAATTTATGCGAAGTCGGTGTGCCGTACAGTGATCCAATTGCCGATGGTCCTGTGATTCAAGCGTCGTACCAACGGGCGTTGGATCAAGGATTTCGCTTGCAACAGGTCTTGGACTTGGGCAGCTCGCTTTTGAATGAGGTTTCCATGCCACTGGTAACGATGGTCAGCTACGCCATCATTTATCGGATTGGATTACAAGCCTACGTTGATCGCGCGAAAGCTGCCGGGTATGCCGGGGCAATCGTTCCGGACCTGTTGGTGGAGGAGGCAGAACCGTTAGCAAAAATCTGCCAGCAGTCGGATTTCAGTTTGATCCAGCTGGTCACTCCGACAACGCCCCGCGAACGGCAAGTGCAGATTGCCGAAAGTTCGTCTGGATTTCTTTATTACGTTTCGGTCACCGGGATCACAGGCGAACGGAGTGAACTACCGCCCGATTTGGTGGACAATGTCGGCTGGCTCCGAGAGCAAACAGAGCTGCCCATCTGCATTGGTTTCGGGATCAGTGGCCCAGAAACAGCCGCTCAGCTGGCACCCGTAGCTGATGGCTTGATCGTAGGTTCGGCTATCGTGAGGCGAGTCGCTAAAGCGTCCGACCGAACCAGTGCGGCAACCGCGGTGCGTGATTTTGTTCGCGAATTACGCCAAGCCATCGATACTGCGGCGGGGACGGGGGCAGCTTGACCCACTGCCGAATCGATTCGAATAGGCCGGGTCGTTGCATTGGGGTGTGGTGAGACGTTTGTGCTGAGGCTTCGAGTTCAGTGGTACAATTTCGGCATGAACAAGCCAACGCCCGATCCAATTGAGCCCGGCGAAGTGAAGTCACTTGCTGAGGCTGTGTTGAACTCCGACCGTTTCCCCTATCTGGCAACGATAGATGGAGATCAGCCGCGTTTACGTCCCGTTTCACCTGTCCGCACCGATGGCTTTACGGTTTACGTCGCGAATCTTCGCAGCTACCAAAAAACGGCGGAGATAGAAGCTAACCCGAGAGTCGAACTCTGTTATTTGGATCCTGAGCATGATCAGGTTCGAATCACGGGGGTGGCGAATGTGCTGGAGGACCGGGAGAGTTTGCAGCAGATCTGGGATTCGAATCCGCTTCTTCGCAATTACCTGGGGTCGATCGATAACCCGGCATTAATCGTTTACCGAATTGATCCGAGCCGAGTTCGATTCATGCGTGAATGGGCATTGGAGTACCACGATGTTCCACTCGATTGATCGACGCGACAGACTTCGGTTTGTTCCCCGCGGCAAGTTCACTGAAGTGCCTGTCGAGGCGATTCGTGCGTGAACTCTTTCGCACCTTACCGCTAATGTGCGTTGTGCTGCTGATTCCGGTTGTGCCATTTTTGTTCTTTGGCGGTCAATTAGAAGATTGGCTTCGTGGGTTCACTGAGGATCCACCTTCGCCACTGGTTACCTCGTGTTTGGTGATCGGTCTGTTGGCAACCGATGTGTTGCTTCCGGTACCGTCGAGTGTGATCAGTACGCTCAGCGGTTGGCAGCTTGGCTGGATACTGGGCACCTTTGCGACATGGGTCGGGATGAATTTGGGGGCTATCGTCGGTTTTGGACTGGCTCGCCGTTACGGAAAACCTTTCGCGTTGTGGTTTACCGGCGCTGAGGATTTGAATCGCGTGCATGAAATCAGCGATCGGTATGGGCCAACTGTATTGGTGTTCACCCGCGCGATGCCGGTGTTTGCTGAGGCGACAGTTTTGATCGCGGGGATCCATCAGTTGTCTTGGCGGAAGTTCGTGCCTGCGGTCGTGCTCAGCAATCTGGGGATCGCGGTCGCTTATTCGGCGTTGGGGGATTACGCGGAACGTCACCAATGGCTCCCGTTGGCTTTGGCGGTTGCAATTGGGGTTCCCATTTTGGTGGCCGCCGCGGCCAAGCGGCTGATTCCGACTGAATAGATCCGGTTCGTCGATCCCGCGTAGGTAGCTGAAAGCGGTGGGCCATCGGTCAGCAAGTGCTCATCCGTGGCGGTGGGACCGTCACGATCCCTACGGCCGGCTATCTTGCCTGATTGATAGTGCTTATCTGTGCATGAAAAGCACCCTAGATAGCCATTCTTGCCTAATCGGTGTGCTACGTTTTTTTGCCACCCTTCCACTCAAAGCTTCGCTGCGAGGGGGCACTCGCAGCACCTCGCTTTTTAACCTTCTAAACAAGGAATAATAACATGGCTGTTTCGACTTCAGATCAAATCACTGACGAGTCCGTAATCACGATCGACCGACGTCGTGAGGATCGCCGTTCGGAGCAAGGCGAAGCAAGCCAGGAAGTAACGCCTCGTCCAAAGAAACAACGTCGTCGCCATATCGATCCCACCACTTGCGAGCGTGATTACAGCGAGCAAGAGATTGAGTTCATGCGAGCGATGGACGATTACAAGCGAGATGCTGGACGCATGTTTCCCACCTGCAGTGAGGTGCTTGAAGTCATCCGAGCCCTCGGTTACTACCAGCTCAGCGACGACCAACTGGAGGACCTCGGCCTAGTTCAGTTCGAAACAGAAGGCGAGCAAGATGTTGCAGGCGAAGAAGGAGTCGCTGAGGAGCAAGAAGAACTAGAAGATACGCTCGCGTAGTCAGCCCGGACGCCGATTTGCAACCAGTATGTTGATGCTGGTGAACATGAAATTTGAGCAGCCTGGTACTGCGGTCGACTTGGTCGACTGCGTCCAGGCTGTTTTCAATTGGGGCGTGCCAGTTTCGTAAGGATTCAGCGTTGGGCAGCCAAGGTGCTTGATTTGCGGGTGCTTGGCAGTTGATTTACGTCTGACGGGGGGCTCGAGGTCTCGACTTGTGGCGTCACGAAGCTTTTGTGTATGGTCCGAAAAGTTGGCCGCCGGAGCTTCCGGATGGGCTGTGGACATTTTAACGCGTGAGACTTGCAAGCGAGGCACGGATGCACCCTGCAATGCGAAACATCCTCTTGGTTCTAGCTTGCACTACTGTGTGCTTAGC
The DNA here is from genome assembly GCA_029245125.1 of Rubripirellula sp. GTDB lineage: Bacteria > Planctomycetota > Planctomycetia > Pirellulales > Pirellulaceae > Rubripirellula. Next base: position 1,402 of record JAQWPZ010000061.1, on the reverse strand, counting down.
GGGCTGTCGAAGCGGGAATCGAATTGCTCGTAACTTCCGGATTACGAGTGAGCCCGACGATCAGTTTCCGAAGCTGGATGAGCCGAAGCAGCGTTTGGCGACGACCAAGCCACGTGAGAATTCGGATAGTTTGTCGAAGGCTAGTTCATCCGATTCTTCGCCACACGTGACCCGTACTGTTAGCAACCGAACCAGCAGTGAGAGTCAGGACCCGATTCCGGCTGAACGGACCCTCAGCGACCAGCGGAATCGGAGTAATCAGGGCTCCAGTGAGACCCAGTCGCCTGCGAAGGCCTCGGAGAGTGAGACCGCACAGGTCAGTCACGCGGCGGGGAATCTGCCCAATTCGGAATCGAAAGAATTGATGAATGCCTTTCACGACTATCCACCAGAAGTCCAGCGGGAGGCTTTGCGACGTCTAGCGGCAGCGACAGCCCTCCGGGCGAATCAGGCATCTCCACCTAAAGACATCGACATCGCCAAAGACATCGACATAGCCGGCGAAGCCAATGGCTTGGCGTCACTTCCCGAGAAAAGAAACACAGCATCTGAAGCAGTGCAGAATGCTTCCCAAGAGGAAATTTCGCCTGCGGTTGCGGTGAGCGAAAAACCGCCGATTGATTCACCAGCCGGTAGTGGGAAGGATGCGGTAGCACCTGCTGGGTCAGCCTCGAGCGGGAAAGATGATTCACTCTTAATGACGACGGAGCTGGAGACTTCCGTGAATCAAACGGCGGTTGAGAGCGGTGCGAAATCGGATCCTCTGGTGAAGACTGTCTCAGCGGCTGGCGATCAACGTCAGGCCGGAGCGGTTTCCCGCGCGGCACTTGATTCAAGCCTGTCGATTGATGTCGATCCACTCACTTTGACAGGCCAGCTTTCGGATCAAGCTTTATACGATTCGCTCTTGAAAAGATTAGCGACCCCCCAGGCTGGCGAGAGTGAAGCTGAGCGATCAGGTCGCTTGATCAGATTGCGTCACTTGATGGTTCTGTCCGGTGATCCGGATGGGGCGGTTGCAAGAGTCGACGATTTGCCTCGAGCTGAGCAGGAGTTTTTGCGGCATCAGTTGCTAGGGCTCTGGACAATGATCGATCCACAAGGTCATCCCGTTTCAAGTCGCCGATTTACTGCGGCACTGCCACAGATTCGCGAAGCCGCAAAATTCGCGGCCGCAGCCACTGACTCGCTCGAAGTTCGCTCGCTCGCTTTCTGCACCGAGATTGAATCTTACGGACAGATCACCACTTTCACGGGGAATCGATTTGAGCCCGGTCAACAGGTCATTCTGTATTGCGAGATTGATAATTTTACGGTGGAGGAGCAGGAAGCAGGTTTCGAGACGCACTTGCAGGGCAGTTACGACATTTTCAATGAGTCCAACGAAAAGGTCGTCTCCCAG
>JAQWPZ010000056.1 GCA_029245125.1 Rubripirellula sp. | reverse complement strand
GGCCTCGCAGGACCTCTGTTTGATCACTCGCCATGTCCTCGTGGATTGTCTGGCGTTTGTTCAATTCCGTAGCATATTGACGAAAGGCTTTTGTTTCGGGCAAGGATCCGACGACTGGCAATCTTAATGGTGCATCACTGCTGGCGAGTGTTGCGTACAGTGAGTAATAGTCGGTGGTGGGAATTGGATCAAATTTGTGATCGTGGCACCTCGCGCAGCTAACGGTCAGCCCCATCAAACCTCTCGTAACGACGTCAATTTGGTCGTCGATCACATCGTGTGGGCTGCGATATTGACGACCAATGGTCAGGAAACCAATCGCCGCAAGTGCTGGGTCATTCGCTGGCAACGATAGCTGGTCAGCAGCGAGTTGTTGAAGTAGGAACTGATCGTAAGGAAGGTCGTGATTGAATGCTGCAATGACATAATCGCGATAGGCATACGAGAACGGAAACTTTTTAAACCCGATCGCACTACCGCCATGGGTATCGGCATACCTCGCCAGGTCCAACCAGTGTCGTCCCCAGCGTTCACCGTATTGGGGTGATTGCAGCAGGCGGTCGATCACCCTGCCAAACGCATCTTCGGAAGCATCTGAGGCGAACGCCTGGACTTCTTGCCAGGTCGGTGGCAGTCCGGTCAAATCGAAGGTCGCGCGGCGAATCAGGCGTTCACGACTGACCGCTGGCGAGAGATTCAAATCTGCGTTCTGCAAACGAGTCAAGATGAAACGGTCGATTTCAGTTTTGGCGTCCGGTTGTGGATTTGGCAGACCAGGGCGTTGAACCGGTTCCAGTGACCAGTGACGCTGATACTTGGCGCCGGAATCAATCCACTGTCTTAGCTTTTTAACTTGTTCGTGGTTGAGGCCTGCTCCTGATTGCGGTGGCGGCATTCGCAAGTCTGGATCATTCGTCGTGACACGGTGAATGAGATCACTCGCATCAGGTTGGAAGGGCACGATGACCGTTTGGTCTGCATCACTGGGAACATCAAGCCGCAAGTCTGCCTGCCGCTGATCTTTGTCAGGGCCATGACATTCCAAGCAATGTTCCGCAAGCAGCGGCCGAATATCCCGGTTGAATTGTGCCAGTTGAGCGGAGCACTCGGTATCGCTGAACACCAAGCTAACGCTGGTGACCAAGCTAACGCTGGTGACCAAGCTAGCGCTGGTGACCAAGCTAAACGTGGCAAAAACGAGTGACGGCAGGGTTGGGCGAGGTGGAGACATGTTTCCATGATAATAAGTCCTCTTCCGCTTGATGCGGTTGAGAGCGGTTCACGGTAACAGCATTCCTCATGCTGGCGGTGGCATCGCGGATGGGATCGTCGGTGCCTTTGTGGTCGACGATTGGAGAGAGGCGTGCTCGTCTCCTGTTTTGGGATCACAGAGAGCCGGCGATTTGAGAGGGACGAGAATTCGTCCGAGCTATCTGCCAGTCGTTGTGGTTTTGAGAGACTTTGCCAATTCGATCAACGGAGCTACCGCCTGAGGATCGGCAGGTCGTTTCATGGAAACAGTGTGGATTTCGTCGGGATGCCGATGCTGCAACGCTTTGCCGTAGCTTTTGTCGTAGTAATCCAGCGTCAGGTTGGCGAACTCTTGCCGGTTGCCGTCATGAATGGCATCGATCGCTTGTTGCAGTCGCAATCCACCAAGCCGTTTCTTCAGTCGCTGAACCGCGTCGATTAGGTTTTCGTCGCTCACGACCTCATAGTCTTTGAGCAGAAACTCGATTCGCGATCCTCGGTCGGCTTCGACCAACGCAATGGGTGCGGTCACCATTTGCTCGAACAGATGTTGAGGAACGTGCACGCGGCCGATCGCTTGGTTCTCACCCTCGATCCATACCGGTTGCAGTGGATCGAGTTGGTGCCATTGTGGGAACAACAGATTCTCGAATTGTTCGGTGGTGGGCTGATCACGGCCGGGAATTGCACCGAAAACGCTTCCGCGATGAACAGCCAATCCTTCCAGGTCGATCATCTGTTCACCGGCGTCACTCAGCTTTTGCAACAAGATGGTCTTACCAGTGCCCGTTTTTCCGGCGAGCAGAATGATGTTCCGATGCTGTTCAAAGCTTTTCAAGGCTGCTTGCCGAAAGGACTTATATCCACCGTTGAGTAGTTGGGGCTTCAGGTTTCGTTGATCACAAAGTCTGGCCACACCTCGGCTTCGCATTCCACCGCGCCAGCAGTGGATAACAAATGGTGATTCGCCAGCAGCATCCGCAATCGCTTCAGCTAATGCATCAGCTTTTTCCGTTGCGAATTCCAAGCCGCGTTCTATCGCGACTGCTCGACCTTGTTGTTTGTATAGCGTCCCAACAATCGCCCGTTCATCATCACTGAACAGAGGGGCACTGACTGCACCAGGGATATGTCCTTGGGCGTATTCACCCGGCGATCGAACATCAACCACGGAGGTATCAGGGTGGTCCAATAGCCAGGGGACATCAACAGTCCCGTTGTTTGGTCGATAGGTTTGGAGTTCGTCCAAAGCTGGTTGAGCTCCCGAGTAGAATGGGGAAATTGCAAAAAACGGCCGGGCCCATTCGGAAAACCGATCCGGTAGCATGAATCGTTGACTGACAAATTGCAATGCGGAATGCTTTGGTTGCCCGCTATCAAAGATCGCTCGTCAATGATTTGTCACTGCCGGCTGATTTCTGCTATTCGGCTGTCTGCAGGAAAGATCTTCGGTGGTGGTGCCGTGGTAATGATTCGAGTTATGGGTTGACAGGTTTGTTTTTTGTGGGGTTTAGTGGGGAGTGTTGACGTGTCAATCAGGGGTGAATTGCTGCTACTGTAGAAATATAAGCCAAATTCGCTTGAGCCTTGTGTGATCGCGAATTCAAATGGCGACGCAGAGACTTGAATTTTCCGCAACGTAGCGGCGAACGCGTTCGAGCTGGTGACTCCAGCTTGATGCGATATAGACTTTCCATCGATGGGTGCCCGATTATGGGCGTGCTGACTTGTCCAAGAAAACGTCAGGCCAGCAAAGTTTGCAGTCGAGTAAATTCGGCACATTTGGTGGTGTCTTCACGCCCTGCACGCTCACAATCCTGGGCGTCATCATGTTCCTGCGTTTTGGGCAGGTGGTGGGTCAGTCGGGGATTTGGGGTTCAGTCGCGATTGTCTTGGTAGCGACCTTGATCACGACGCTCACCACGTTGTCATTGTCCGCGATTGCGACCAACACGAGGGTTCGGGGCGGCGGTGCCTATTTTCTGATCAGCCGGTCATTGGGCGTCGAATTTGGCGGCGCAATCGGCATCCTGTTTTTTCTCGCCCAAGCGATTTCGGTCGCGTTGTACATCCTCGGTTTCACCGAGGCATTGTCGGCGACATTTCCAATGCTTGCGTCTCAAGCGGTAGTGATTGCCAGTCTGGTGAATCTGGCTGTCTTTGCCTGCGTCTATGTTGGGGCTGGTTGGACGATCAAGGTGCAGTACGGAATTTTAGCAGTGTTGGTGGTGGCGCTGGCCTCGTTTTATGGCGGTGCCTTGCTCGATTTTCGTATCGATGTGTTTCAAGAGAATTTGTCGCCGCGTTTTATTGACGGCGCGAACGCCTTTACGATGTTTGCTTTGTTCTTTCCTGCCGTCACCGGGATTATGGCGGGGGCGAACATGTCAGGCGACTTGGCGAATCCTTCTAAATCGATACCCCGCGGGACTTTGGCGGCTGTCGGCGTAACAGCACTCGTTTACTTGTCGATGGCGGTGTTGCTCGGTTCAGCGCGGCCAGCCAGTGAATTGGTCGATAACCGCATGATCATCCGCGATATCGCGGTGTGGCCCGTGTTGATTACGTTGGGAGTATTTGCGGCGACGTTGTCCTCGGCGCTGGGCAGCATGATGGGAGCACCTCGTATTCTGCAAGCGTTTGCTCGCGATGAAGTCTTCAGTTCGCTGCGTTTCTTTTCCACGGGTGATGGACTGGCAAATGAGCCCCGGCGAGCCTGTGTCTTGACATTCGGAATCGCGCAGGTGTGTATCTTGCTAGGCGATCTTGATGCCATCGCACCGATCATCACGATGTTTTTTATGATCACTTACGGCCTGTTGAACTTGGCGACGTTTTTGGAAGCAGTCACCAAGAACCCAAGCTACCGACCGACTTTTAAGTTTTGTCATTGGAGTAGCTCGCTGTTGGGCGCCGCAAGCTGTGTCGTGGTGATGTTCTTGATCAATTGGATCTGGGCTGCGACTTCGATTGTGGTGATTGGTTCGTTGCATTGGTTCATCCGCTACCGCGAGATTGAATCACGGTGGGGTGATTTGCAAAGCGGGATCATTTTTGAACGCACCCGCAAATCGTTGCTGAAGTTAGAGGAAGAGGTTTATCACCCCAAGAATTGGCGGCCGATCGTGATGGCGTTAAGTGGCACCGGTTGGACACGACCCCACATCCCAATCTATGGCCATTGGTTGACGTCGGGCCACGGGATTTTGACGCTGGCCCATGTTGTCTCAGGTGACCTGGAGGATCATGCGGAGCGACGTGATCAATACGAAAAAACGTTGCGGAACTTTATCGCGAACGAACATCTTGAAGCGTTTCCGGTGGTCACCTGCAATGAATTTTTGTCCGACGGTATTGAGGCGTTGGTGCAGTGTCACGGGATCGGTGGTTTACGCCCCAATACGGTCTTGCTTGGCTGGCCGGGGGGAGAATCGAAAGCGGAAGCGTTTGGTGCCAACATCCGATTGCTGGCACGGATGCGGCGAAGCATTGTGGCGGCAAGGTTTTTAACGAAGCGAGCTGAGGATGCGGATGCAATGGAAGGAGACGGGCACTGGTCAGTGCCCTCGGGAACGATTGACGTTTGGTGGCGCGGCATGGACAACGGTGCATTGATGTTGTTGCTTGCTCACTTATTGCATCGGAACGAGCGTTGGCGGGGAAACCCAATTCGCGTACTCCGCGTTGTCGAAAATGCGCAGGCAGAAGCGGAGGTGAAGCAGCACTTGGTTGAACTTGGGACTTCTGCCCGAATCGACCTGGAACCCAAGGTGATCGTGTCGAATGATTCGGCTGCTGAGGTGATTCAAACCGCGTCGGCGGATGCGGCTTTAGTTCTGCTTGGTTTTCAGACCCCGGATCCAGGGGAGGAGGTTGGCCTCTACCAACGGATGGAAGTTATCGCAGGCAAGTTGCCACGAGTTCTACTGATTGATAGCGCGGGCGGAATGACTCTGGAAAGTTGAGGTGCAGGTATGAGCATTCGGGTTGCAGTTCAGCCGTCGACCGGGCAATACGGCAAGATCATCGAAATGGTGAGGCGCGTTCGTGGCTTGGAATGCATTGCGGATGTTTCCGCGGCTGACGGGTTGATCACTGATGACCCAGCGGCGTTGAATCAATCGGATGGTAGAAGTCAGTTCACCTTGCTGTTATCCCCCTTTCAGGTTGACGAAGATTACCTTGATGAGCTCGCGGCAAGCGAGAAAGTCGTCCCGGCATTGCAAGCGCGTTTTCAGCCGAGCGTGCATCAAATCAAAACAGAAGTTGATGCGGGGAATCTCGGACTGCCAGGCTTGTTGCGATCTCATGATTGGGATCGATCATGTGCGTTGGACGATCAGAGGTTAGCGGATCATCTTGATATCGCGGCATGGTATTTTGGTCGCTTGCCATGTGTGGTCTACGCTGTGTCGCGACGTGACTATGTCCAGATGCATCTTGGGTTTGAGGGTGACGGGATGGCAATGATGGATGTCGATGCAGGAGATTCGTTGGGTGGTTCCTATCGGTCATTGCATTTGATTGGTTCGGGTGGAGCGGCCTACGCCGATGACCACGAGAACGTACAGCTGGCGATTGACGCGAGAGGAATCGAAGCGGTGCTAACCTCGCAGTGTGATGCTGCTTGGGTAAACCTGTTGCGAGCGTTTTGTGATGTGATTCGAGTTGGCGATTCACAGCAATCGCAATGGCGACACATCATGGCGATTAAGCGGTTGGTTGGGGCCGTGCATCAAAGCATCGCTCAGCAGCGTCCTGTCACGCTGGAGAGTCGCAATGGATGAATCGCAGCGGTTTCGTGTGTTGGTGTTGAGCGTGGTCAAGCATGCCTACATTCCCGAGGCGGTCGCCGCTCATCGGCAGTTCGAATTGGTTGCGGTTGCTGATCAGGTAGAGGTGCCTGACTGGATCCACGAGCGGAACCAGAAATTCGCGGAGCGATACGCAATTCCTTATCTTTCGGACATTGCTGCGGCGATCGAGCAGTATCGCCCAGATGTTGCTGTGATCAGTTCTGAAGCGGAGCGACACTGTGAATTGGCGGTGGAGGCGGCCAAGGCTGGGTTGCACATCGTTATTGATAAACCTTTGTCAAATCAGCTCGAAGAATGCGACCGTTTGGTTGATGCCGTGCAGTCGTCTGGCGTGCGAACCCTGGTTTGGAATCGTAACTTCATGCCCGCTGTGCAACAGACGCTTGCCAGTGTGCAAGCAGGTCGCATCGGCAAACTTCGCGCGATTCATTGTGATTTTTATTTTGCCAAAGATGCTGGCCCCCTCAAAGGCAGTCGTTCAGCAAACGATCCACCACTCAATTGGTTGAAGCGACAGATCGACGCGCACGCGGACGGATCTGACGGCGCGGTCGGAATGCATCCGATGGGTGAGCTGGAGGTCGAGGGGATTTATCCGTTGGCCTACATTCGCGCGCTGTGCGATGCTCCCGTCAAAAGTGTGTTTGCGCGAACGGCAGCCCATTTTCATCAGGCGCACGTCGACCATGCCATTGATGATTTGGCAACGGTGACACTCGAAATGGAGGGAGGGATCGTCGGGTCTCTGTGTCTCGGTCGAATTGGTGCGGCCAGCCATCCTGATCTGGGAGCAATTAAGCTTCATCTGATTGGCAGCGAGGGGTCATTGGTCGTTCATGAATCTCGTCCTGAAGTTGCGTCTTTCTACCGCGGCCAACCGGTCAGCGAATTTCCACATCGTCGGGTTGCTGACCAGTACGAGTATCTGCTGATGGAGGAGTTTGCCACAGCCATTGAAACTGGATCGGAAACGAGTTTGGATGTGACGGCAGGGCGAGAGATCTGTCGAATCGTTGATGCTTGCCTGCGTTCGGCCCGATCAGGCGGTGTGATCCAGCTTTGATCCGTTGACGCTGTCGATTCACGATCCATGACCGGTTTTGAGGGTTCAGCGACTGTTCTGACAAGAAATTGGCGGTTGGGAGCCGTAAATTGGCCCGGGAAACGTGGGTTGCGCTTGCTTTTCCGGGGAACCAAGGGAAATTAGAGGGGTTCCAATCTATACGCGCAGCCTACCCCCCAAGCGATCGCTTGAACGCCGACAATCATATTGATGGTCGTTCAATCCCACCTCGGTCGCCCGTCGAACCCCAGAGACTGACTATGAATCGTTATCACGCACCGTTGTTGGTCTTGGCGGTGTTGGGCCCCTGGATGATTGCTCCAGAGCGATCCTATGGCCAAGCAGGGCTTCGTGAATCGCTAGAACGATTAGACAAGAACAAGAATGGTGAGATCGACCCAGAGGAGGTGACCGCTTTAGCACGTCCCTATTTGGAACGGATCACAGCCAACCGGATGGCCATTGGTCGGCGAGCGGTGGAGATCGAAGAGATCCAGGAGGCCGCTCGTCGTTTCTACTCGCAGCGTAATGGGTCATCTGGTCAGGACATTCGTCCTGACCCCGATCGAGGCATTCGGTCGTTCGGGCCGTCCGATGATGAGCCGATGGTTCCAGAATTTGGAATCACCGAGGTCAAGTATCCCTACACCAAAGACGATTTAGATTTTGCCGATCGCACCATGCGTCGTTGCGATCGGGACCAGGACGGCTATATCGATCGAAGAGAGGCCCTGAGAGAACGCTGGACCCATCGCGATCCATTCGACGATGACCTTAACGAAGACGGCAAGATCAGTCGGCTCGAACTGGCTCAGCGTTACGCCCGCCGCCGCATGCTTGATCAGTCTTCAGATGAATTGCGCCGGAAGGCCTGGCGAGGTGGAAGTGAAATTCGATCGTTCGAACGTGAAAAAGAAAACCGTGATGACTCGATGTGGTGGCGTCGCGGTGGTAACAGCTACTGGTTGACCGCCAGCCTCTTGGGGCGATTTGATGCCAATAAGAATGGTCGCCTAGAAGCGTCGGAAGCCGCTGAAACCGGTATGCAGACGACTCAGATTGACCTCGACCGCGATGGTGAGCTGACGCGGGAAGAATTGTTTGCCCACGTCTCCGAACTTCAAGACCAAACCGGAGCGATGGTTGAAGGAATTCCAGGTTGGTTTTATGAATTAGATGTGGACCGGGACCGGCAGGTTTCGATGTCTGAATTCGCAACCGAATGGACAGATGCGAAACTCGAGGAATTCACCGCGTTTGACCTCAATCGCGATGGATTGCTGACTGCACCCGAAGTGATGCGGTCCAAAGCTTTGGTTGGAGGCAGCTATCAAAACACAGAAGCCAAAGTCTTGCCGCCGGGCCGAACCGTACTTTCGGAAATTGAAGTCATCGATGATTTTTTGATCGGGGATTTGAATCTCCAGCTTTCGATCACGCACACCAACGCGTCAAGTCTTGATGTTTTCTTGACGGGACCGGACGGTCAGCGAATTGAATTGTTCACAGCGGTGGGCGGTCGAGATGACAACTTCGATAACACCATTTTTGATGACCAGTCGTCTGTGCCGATTGTGAAAGCAAGGCCGCCATTTAAAGGCACCTTTCAGCCTGAGGCGCTCGTAAAACGACAGCCAAGCCTGAGCCACTTCAACGAAAAAAATATTCAAGGCGTCTGGCAATTGGTCATCCAGGGCACTCGAAGTGATCGTTTCGGAATGTTGCACAGCTGGAATCTGCAGGTGACACCCATCGACGACATGCTGAGCCAACCAGCCGCCCCCGAAAACGACGGCCCGCAAACAGAATCAGCCGGAGAAGCGATAGACAGAAGAGCTGCCGAGGAAAAAGCTAAAGCGGAAGCGATGGCGAATGCAAAGGCTGAGATGAATGCCAAGCAAGGTTTGTCGGGTGCTGGCGATCGGGACAAAGTCGATTACCGAGCGATCAATGAACGCTTTCGAGCAGCGGTGAAGGAAGGGAAAATGACCGAAGACCAAGTTCGCCAAGCTTGGATCAAGATCAAGGGTGGGGGCGGGAAGAGCATTGGTGATCAAGGCGAGAAACCGGGGAAACTCAACAAGGAGAACAAAGGCTGGGACCGATCAAAGTCGGAGGCCGTTCGGCCCAATTTGGGTCCAAGCGGCTGAGATCTTTTCGCACAGAAAAACGGCGACCTCACCTTGTTCGCGTTTCTGCTCGGGCCCAGTTTGCTCGGGCCTAGTTTGCTCGGGCCCAGTTTGTTCGGGCCCAGTTTGTTTGCTGCAGCTTGCTCTGAGCCATTCGATCAGCGGATTTCCATCACACCAATTGTTCGACGCCGCGCCGGTGCCCTGCGACGACACCGGCTTCGGTCGGTAGGGTGATTTTAAGGATTTCGCGGTCGTCATTGCCGACCGCCCAGGCCTTTAGATCGCTGATCACCCGCGATTGGTTCCTTGGGTTCGACCCGATGCTTGGGTTCGACCCGATTCGCAGGGGCGAATCATTTCTGGTCAGTCGCGTCCATTGCCTCTGCATAGTCGATTTCGATTGGCGGTTTTTCCGCCCCCTTCTTTTGCAGAAACTGCTCCATCCATCGGAGCATTCGAAGGTTGTAATCGAGCCTCGCTGCTGCCTTGCGATTCCCGTGGCCTTCCCCTTCGTAGAGCACCAGGCGGGCCGGTGCTTGATCGAGTGTTTTCAGGTGTCTGAAGAACTCAAGAGATTGGGATGGATGCACGCGAGGGTCCTCTTTACCGTGCAAGATCAGGGTGGGAGTCTGGTTCTTTTCGATGTGCCGAATCGGGCTTCGTTCTAGAAAATAATCCCAATCTTCCCAGAGCCGTTTGCGGTGGTGAACGAGGTACATCTCCTCGGGAATATCGGTCGTACCGACTTTCGATAGATTATCGCTGATGCCGACGAACATTACGCTGGCAGCAAACCGATCGGAGTAATAAGTCGAACACCAGGCTGATGCGAAGCCACCGTAGGAACCCCCGGTGACACCAACCGAATCGGGCGCGGTGAGCCCCATTTCGATTAGGTGGTCGACCCCATCAACTAGGTCATCGAATTCTTTACCCGCTGCATCCGCCTGACCCATTTTCGAAAATTCAACACCACGTCCGGTGCTGCCGCGGTAGTTCGGATAGAAAACGGCAAAGCCTTTGGCTGCGGCGACTTGGCCAGGACGCGAGTAACTGGTCAACCATCCGTTTGATTCGTGGGATTCTGGGCCACCGTGTACGTACATGATCGTGGGGTATCGACGTCCTTCGACATAATGCAGGGGATAGATCAGGACCCCCTGGATTTTCACTCCGTCTCGCGCCTCGTATTCAACGGGTGTCTGTTGGGCGAGGCTGATTTCTGCCAGCCAGGGATTGGTGTTCGTCATCCGCTGTGGTTCCGATTGATCATCAGACTGGACGAACAATTCTCCTGGATGGCTTGCAGTGTGGCCGATCAGTGCGATCGTGTCGCTGCTCGTTGTGGCGGAGAGTGAAGTAAAGATTGTCTCATTCGGTTGAATCCGATCGCTTGTTTTTCCATCCAGCGTTACGGTTCCGATTCGGGTGTGCAGTCCTTCGGCGGCGAGCCAGAACAGGGTTGTGTCATTGACCCACGCGATCGAGTTAACCTGTCCCATCAGCCCCGGCAGCAAGTCCTTAAGCGGTTGCTCTCCATCGATCGACGTCACCATCAATCGGCCTTCATGTGGATCGTGGATGTCTTCACCTGAGATCAATGCGAGATGTCGCCCGTCAGGACTCCAGGCCACCTGACCTAGTTTTCCGGGATTCCCCAATGACTGGATGACCCGTCCTGATTCACTATCGACGACATGAGCGCGAGCAAACATGTAGCTATCATCGACCGAAGGCGTTGGTGCCGAGACAACCATCAAGTCTTGCCCATTGGGACTCCAAGCTACCTCCAGTGCGGAGCCCTCCAGTTCCAGCATGCGAGATTTTCGATCCAAGTTCGGTTTTAGGTAGGGGGGATCAAGATCCGCAATCCAGATGCGGGTTGGCATCGCATCCTCTTCGTAGATCTCTTGGTCGAAGCCCTGTTCTTGAACCTCTTGCTGTTCTTTGGCGACCTCCTCGGTCGCAAGAAATGCAACGCTCTGGCCATTGGGCGAGAGATCGAAGGAGCCGATTGAGTTGGCGTGGGTCACGACTCGTACCGATTCGCCACCATCGATGGGGATACGGTAGAGCACCTTTCCTGAATCACCTTGGCGTTTTGCCGTGTAGTAGAGGAATTTGCTGTCGGGTGACCACTGTGGAGAGCCGATCGACACTTCGCCGGTGATGAATGGCCTGATGGATGATTCGTCCCCAATTTCGGCGATGTGGAGTTCCGACCAGGCGGGCCCATCGGTGTCTTGCAGAGGCGCTCGTGGGACGGAAACGGTGTATGCCACCCGATTTCCGTCGGGTGACAGAACCGCAGATGTGACGGATTGAATCTCCGTCACGTGTTTTGATTCCATGTGCTGGTCACACCATGCCGACGGTGCCGTGATGGCGAGTAACAAGCCGGTGAGCGGTAGCCAAGTTGTTTTCACATCTGCAAGCATGATGGATTCTCCAGGTGATGGTCAGTGAATCAGCCAATCCTATCACAAGCACTCTGCTTTCGCGGATGTTTCGAATCAGCGGAGCTGACTTTACCTGTGAGCCGAAAACAGGCAGAATCTGGCAGCCTACCGGCGAGTGGTTACCCAGAATGAATCTTGATGAATGAGTATTTCCTTGTCCCAAACCCATCACCCCGACAGTGCCAGTTTTCACGATGATGTGATTGAGGGTCTCGGAAATTCACCACGTTGGATCCCGTGCAAGTATTTTTATGACGAGCGGGGATCCCAGCTGTTCGACCAGATTTGTGAGCTTGACGAGTACTACTTAACTCGTACCGAGCTGGCGATCATGGAGCGATACGCTGGTGAGATGGCCGATCAAATTGGTAGTGGCGTGATGCTGGTGGAATTCGGCAGCGGCAGCAGTGTCAAGACGCGGATCCTGCTGGACCATTTGCACAAGCCAGTTGCGTACGTTCCGGTAGACATCTCGCAGGATCATTTGCGAAAAACGGCCGAGGGACTGCAGGTCCGTTATCCAAAAATTGAAGTCTTGCCGGTCTGTGCAGATTTCACAGAGGATTTTGGGCTGCCGACACCCTCGCGACCGCCCACCCATGATGCAGTTTATTTCCCGGGATCGACGATCGGAAACTTTCCGCCAGACGATGCATTGACTTTGCTGAAGCGGATCGTTCGGCTGTGCGGGTGTGGTGGTGGATTGTTGATCGGAGTCGATTTGCAAAAAGATCCAAAAGTAATCGAGGCTGCCTACAACGACGCGCAAGGGATTACCGCGGCGTTCAACTTGAATCTCGTTGATCGGCTTCGTGAGGAACTCGGCGCAAATCTGCAGCAGGACGGTTTCGAGCATCATGCCGCTTACAATTCAAAAGATCATCGCGTAGAGATCGGCTTGATTAGTCGTGTCGATCAAGAAGTGAAGATTGGGGATCGTTCATTTCGATTTGCCGCGGGCGAATTGATTCACACAGAGTATTCCCACAAGTACACCGTGGATGGATTCGCGGCGTTGGCGGCGCAGGCTGGGTTGACGTTGCACGAATACTGGACAGATCCCGATGGTTTGTTCGCCGTGCTGCACCTTGTCATTGTGGAGTGAGGCTTGCTCGAACTCTGTGATGTTTCGAAGCGATACGGTGGTGTGGTGGCTCTTGAGCCCACGACGCTGCAGTTGTCGAGCGGTCGTACCTATGTGTTGCTGGGGACAAGCGGGTGTGGCAAGTCAACGCTCTTGAAAATCGCTTTGGGTCTGACGGTACCGGACTCGGGAACGGTTCGCTTTGAAGGGCAAACGCTCGAGCCCGATAATGTGTTGCAGATTCGAAAGCGGATTGGATACGTGATTCAGAGTGGTGGCTTGTTTCCTCATTTAACGGCTCGCCAAAATGTCTCGCTCATCGCCGATTTCCTGAACTGGTCCAAAGCCAAAATCCGAAATCGTATCGAGGAATTGTCGGCCTTGGCGCAGTTGCCGGAGTCGACACTTGATCGTTATCCGGCACAACTCTCGGGCGGTCAGCAGCAACGTGTTGCGTTGATGCGTGCGCTGATGCTGGATCCAGATTGGATGTTATTGGATGAACCGCTCGGAGCACTCGATCCGATGATCCGAAGTGATCTGCAGAATGATCTGAGCGGAATCTTTCGGTCGCTTCAAAAATCGGTCGTTTTGGTAACGCACGATTTGCAAGAAGCCGCCCATTTTGGCGACGAAATTATCTTGTTCCGAGAAGGTCGTCTCGTCCAAGCCGGCACGATGCAGGAATTGATCGATCACCCCAGCGATCCGTTTGTTACACGCTTCATCCAAGCACAGCATGGCCTCTCGCCAATGGATGGTTCGCGTCCGAACATCGACAGGCCTGACGTCACCAAGCTAGCTATCACCAAGCCTGAATCCGGCGAGCGAGGCGAACAGTGATTCGAGCAATTGCGATCGTTGGTGTCTTGGTTCTGTTGGCCTTCGTGCCACTGTCGATGCGTTCGGCAGGTATTCGGATTGGATCAAAGAAGTTCACCGAATCGGTTGTCTTAGGAGAGATGCTTAGAATCCTGTGTGCTGACACTGGGATCGACACGGTCCATTATCGAGAGTTGGGCGGCACTCAATTGGTTTATCAAGCCTTGTTGCAGGGCGAAATTGACATCTATCCAGAGTACACCGGAACGATTTCCGAGGAGATTTTGTCGGGTCAACAGGTAAGTTCGCTGGAGGAGATGCGGCAAGCGCTGGCAAAGCAGGGTGTCGGGGTCAGTGATCCGATCGGGTTCAACAATACGTACGCACTGGCGATGAATCGCGCGCGTGCGAAAGAACTTGGGGTCGAGCGGGTCTCAGATCTCAGTCGGTTTCCAGATTTAGCGTTTGGGTTCAGCAGCGAGTTTTTGAACCGCGAGGATGGCTGGCCGAATTTACGAAAGCATTATGATTTGCCGCAGCGACGCGTTTCAGGTTTGGACCATGACATCGCCTATCGTCAACTGAAGAACGGTTCAATTGATGTGATGGAAGCGTACTCGACAGACGCCAAGATCGACGTTTATGACCTCAAGCTCTTGCAGGATGATCGGGCATTTTTTCCTCGATACGATGCTGTGGTGCTCTACCGGCAGGATCTAAAAACACGAGCCCCGGAAATCATTGCGTCAGTTTTTCGATTGGTGGGTTCGGTGGAAGCCGAGGCAATGATCTCGTCAAATAGCCGAGTCGAAGTCGATCGGATTAGCGAAGGTCGCGCGGCAGCCGAATTTCTTGGGAACACCCTGGGGGTCGAATCGGAGGTGGCCGATGCCAGCCGATGGCAGCGAATTGGTGCCAGGACGGTTGAGCATTTGGATCTCGTGCGGCGGTCGCTGATACCTGCGATTCTGTTGGCGATTCCACTTGGGATCGTGGCTGTCAAACGACCTCGGTTCGGGCAAGGCATCCTGGGAATCGTCGGTGTGGTTCAGACGATCCCCTCACTTGCATTGCTCGTGATATTGATGCCGTTGGTGGCATGGTTGGGTCTGAACAGCATTGGGCTCGGTTCAACGACCGCCGTCACGGCCTTGTTGCTATACAGCTTGCTGCCGATTGTGCGAAATACACACACTGGACTGCAAGGAATCTCGCCAGAGTACAGCGAAGCCGCTTTGGCCATCGGTTTGCCGCCGTGGGCTCGGTTAGTTCGAATTGAATTACCGCTTGCGGCACCAAGTATTCTGGCCGGCGTGAAGACAGCGGCGGTATTGAATGTCGGCTTTGCGACCCTGGGAGCCCTGATTGGGGCAGGTGGCTATGGGCAACCGATTATCACCGGAATCCGCTTGAACGATACAGCATTGATCCTCGAAGGTGCCGTCCCCGCCGCCATTCTGGCCCTGCTGGTGCAGGCAGGATTTGACCTCTGTGAAAAATGGATCGTGCCGCGAGGACTTCGGCTTCAAGCGAATTCCTGAGCGGCTGAGGCAAATTGTTCAATTTCCGCAATCAATCACGACGCATCCGCAGGCCAAGTGAGTCGTCCAGCTCCGTGTGAGCTTGGACGATTTTATGAGCTCAGGCGAGGGTGGTCGAAATCTGAAAGGTGATTTCAATGGCGAAGGCAATCTGGAACGACAAGGTGTTGGCCGAAAGTGACCAAACCGAAATGGTCGACGGCAATCATTATTTTCCACCCAATTCGCTTCAACAGGAATATTTTCAACCGAGCGAAGCAACCACGGTATGTGGCTGGAAGGGAACCGCCAATTATTACGATGTCGCGGTTGACGGAAAAGTGAATCAGCAAGCCGCCTGGTATTATGCCGCGCCGAAGCAGGCTGCTGAGAACATCAAGGGCTACGTTGCGTTTTGGAAGGGTGTCACGGTCACTTCGTGATCGCTTTTTTCAATCGTCAACCATGTAGTGGCTTGCGATTGGGCGGCGGTTCGTGATGATAAAGAAGATCGGTGAGTGACGAGCCGATCGGCAGGGTTGTGGGAAGTGTAAAGAGGAAGTGGTTATGACTTTGGTATCAATTGACCAGCGTAGTGATCTGCTGCAGCGTTTCATCGAGGTCCGACGATTCTCGGAGCGATTGGTGGAATCGCTTTCGCCAGAGGATTGTATGGTTCAATCAATGCCAGACGTGAGTCCAACGAAGTGGCACTTGGCACATACAACTTGGTTTTTCGAGACCTTTGTGCTTTCGAAATGCCCAGATTACTGCGTGCATGACGAGCGTTACGCGCACCTATTCAATTCCTATTACAACTCGATCGGCGAGCAGTATCCACGATCTCGACGAGGGATGGTTTCCCGGCCGACCCTGGCCGATGTGATGGAGTACCGGCGTTCAGTCGATGAGTCACTCAGGAAATGGTTGGAATCTGATTCGGAAGCTGCCGCAAAACTCGCTTCGGTTATCGAAATTGGTTTACAGCACGAGCAACAGCATCAGGAATTGATTCTGACGGACATCAAGCATGTGCTCTCGCAGAATCCGTGTTGGCCAGTTTTCCAAGCGGGAAAGATGGACGATCTTGCGGAACCGACGATGCACTGGATCGATCATCAGGAAAATCTTTTCCAAGTTGGGTTCGATGGAGATGGCTTTTGCTTTGACAACGAGCAGCCACGACATCGTGTGTTCGTGGAGTCTTATCAGATTTGTGATTCACTCGTGAGTTGTGGCGAGTATTTGAAGTTCATCGAGGATGGCGGTTACGCTCGTCCGGAGTACTGGTTGTCACTTGGCTGGCAAGCGGTGCAGAACCATGTCTGGGCCGCGCCGCTTTACTGGCAGCAGGATGGAGATTCGTGGCTGGAATTCACTCTGTCCGGGTTGCGTCCGGTCGACCTGAACCGACCCGTTACTCACGTCAGCTACTTCGAAGCCGATGCGTTTGCTCGATGGAGTGAAGCTCGCTTGCCGACGGAAACTGAATGGGAAATCGCCTCCGCCGGTTCGTCGCAGCAAGGAAACTTTGTCGATACGTTGCTGGATCAAGGGATGGCAATTCATCCCGGTGCTGCTCAAGGCGATCACAGCTTGTTCGGTGATGTTTGGCAATGGACGGCCAGTCCTTACGTCGCCTATCCGGGATATCGTCCACCCGCTGGGGCTCTGGGAGAATACAACGGTAAATTCATGTGCAACCAATTTGTGTTGCGTGGTGGTTCGGTCGCAACATCCTCGAGCCACATTCGATCCACGCACCGCAATTTCTTTCCCGCTGATACGCGTTGGCAGTTCAGCGGCATTCGCTTGTGTCGCTAGCAGGGCTGTGGCGCTGGCGGATTCTGAAGCTGGTGAAGGCGTCCCTGGCAGCGAATGAAAAGCGGCTGCTGGAAAGATTTCGGTAGGCATTCGAAATTCCCGCCGCTGCAAGCCAAATCAGTGCTTTGGCAACTCCTATACTAATGTCTTGGTCAATCACTCAGAACTGAGGGAAATGATGGGCAAGACAATCCGCTGCGCACTGGTTTTTGCTGGAATATTGTGGGCGATCCCGATCTTGGCCGCTTCGAGCGAAGTGGACCTCAAGCGGCTCGATTTGAAACGGGGGATTGTCGGTGTCGTGGGGATCGATGAACGCGATCCGGCCTACTTGATCGATCTTTGTGATCAAACCGAGTTAACCGTTTACTTTCAAACGGCTGATCCATCCTTGGCTGCGACGGTGCGTCAGGTTGCATCTGCTCATGGATTGTTGGGGCGACGTCTGTTTGTGCAATCAGGATCGTTGGCTTCGATCCATCTCGGTGATAACGTCGCGGACCGAATCTTGGTTTCTGAAAGCGCGAAGGATCATGTTTCTCGTGCAGAAGTGATGAGAGTATTGCGGCCGCTGGGAATCGGTTGGATCGCAGATGAATCGATTGAAAAGCCGGTGCCGGATGGCGTCGATGATTGGAGCCATCCTTATCATGGTCCCGATAACAATCCAAATTCGGATGACCAACTTGTGAGAGGTTCGCTGCGAACTCAATTCATCGGTTATCCAAAATTCAGTCCGATGCCGGAGCAGTCGGTGATCGCTGGGGGCAGGATTTACAAAGCGATGGGGCATATTGCTCACAAAGCAAATCAGAACGAAATGTTGAACACACTTTTATGTGTGAACGCCTTTAACGGAACGATCTTGTGGCGGCGTCCCCTTCCGGCCGGATTTATGATTCATCGCAACACGATGGTTGCAACCGATGATGCGCTCTACATGGGGGATCATGAATCGTGCAAGATCTTCGACGGCGAGACCGGTGAATTGCGTGATGAGATTCATGTCGATAAGGAAATCAGTGACGGGCCGGTTTGGAAATGGATGGCGATACGCGATGGTGTGTTGTATGGGTTGGTCGGAAATCCAGAAATTGAAATCGAAACTCAGCGAGCCGTCCGCCGAGGATTGGGGCATTGGCCTTGGGGCATGTGGGAGGGGCACGATTATTCGGATCCGCGAACTTCTTTTGGTTTCGGACGGACATTGGTTGCGATCGATTTGAAGTCCAAGGATCGCATCTGGCATTATCGTGACGCTGAGTTTCTGGATGCCCGCGCGGTGTGCATGAATGACACGCAAATATTTTGCTATTGTCCGGGCAAATTCCTCGCATCGATTGATCGATACACCGGTAAGACGCAGTGGAAGACAGACAACCCACCATTGATGCAGGCGATCGGCGATAACGAAAAAGCACAGCATTACATCACAGGCTATGCGACCACGTGTTACATCAAATGCGATGACAATTTTCTTTTTTTTGCTGGTCCGCAACGCTCGCAGATGGTGGTTGCCTCGGCCAAGGATGGTAGCTTGGCATGGACCCATCCGGCAGGGAATTTGCAACTGGTGCTTCGTGACGACGGCATTTGGGCAGCTGGACCACAGAAGTCCGAAAATGGAATGAAGTTTGATTACCGCACCGGGGAGGTGCTGGCGACGTTTCCCGCTCGACGTGCTTGCACTCGAGCGACGGGATGTGCCGACAGCATCTTTTATCGAGCCAGTGGTGGGACGGTTCGTGTCTTAACGGAATCGAACCAAGCTCAGCACATTGATCCCATGCGTCCCCCGTGCCAAGACGGCGTGCTAATCGCGGGAGGACATCTCTATTGGGGGCCGTGGATGTGCGGTTGCCAATTATCGCTGTACGGCAACATCGCATTGAGACCAACGCCTGATGATGCAGAACCTCGGCTTAGCAGCGATCGGCTGATTTCCGGAGATCTTGATGCAGCGGTCATTTCGATTGATGCGAAGGATCGAGATTGGGTCAGCTATCGGGGCAGCAACGCACGCACGGATGTCTCAGGGGTCCCAATTCCAACGAATGTTCAATTGGCTTGGTCCAGCAAGGTTGCACGTGACGTGCTTCCTACGGCACCGGTTACCGCTGGTGGTCAGGTTTTCATCGCGGACCGCGGCGGTGCCGTTCGTGCGTTGGATTCCGAGGGAAAATTGATCTGGGAGTATTTCACCGGCGGCCCAATTTATTACTCGCCAACGATCGCGCATGACCGAGTTTACGTTGGTTCGGCAGACGGACGGGTCTATGCGTTGGCGGCCAAGGATGGACGATTTCTGTGGTCATTCCGAGTGGGGCCCGAAGATTACTGGGTTCCAGTTTACGACCAGTTGGTTTCTGCTTGGCCAGTTGCCGGTGGTGTCGTGGTGGAGGGCGATACTGTTTACGCGGCGGGAGGAATCGCTCATTACGATGGCACGCATGTTGTCGCGCTCGACGCGATTACCGGTCGGTTGAAGTTGTCCAATGATCAGTCGGGCAGATTGGAAGAGGACGTCAACAACGGAATCAGTGTGCAAGGAAACTTGAGCATTGTGGATGGTGAGCTTCGGTTTTTGGCTGGGGGAGTGTATGAAACCGCTCGGTACGATCTGAAAACATTGGATTGCTTGAACACCCCCAAGAACCAGGTCTCGTCTCAATTTCGCACCGCGTTTTATGCTTACTATCCAGATTACGGAAAGTACGTTTCGCTCGATTTTCAATGTAGCGATGGTTGCCAGTTGACCCACGATGCCAGCTATGAGGGGAGTCAATTCGTTAACTTGGCGCGACTTTCGCCTTTGCCAAGTGGTGCCCCAAAACCAGTCAAGGAAGCAGCCCGTTGGGTGCGTCGCGGTGGGAAGCCACCGGAAAATCTTTGGCAAGACCGCGCCAATCGCCGGTTCACTAGTTTTGTTGCGACAGACAAAATGCTGCTGGCAACTGGGCATCCGGATGGGGCCGAGAATGAGAACTTTTTAGTCGCGATTCGAACGTCCGATGGTCAGGATCAGTGGATCGCAAAAACACCAGCGGGCGTAGTAAAAGGTGGCACGGCGATGGGTGACAATGGTCGTCTCTATGTTGCATTAGAGGATGGTTCATTGTTGTGCTTTGATCCACGAGCCACTCCCTGAATCGGGCCAAACCAGCCGTAGTCCGGATTGGTGGAGCGTTGGCCGATGCCAGTGGCTGACGATGCCAAGCCAAGGCTCTGGTTCGTGCGGCTTGGGCGAGTAGCTGCAGAGGCCGTGTGGGATGATGTTGATAAATCAACCGAAAGGTGACCCAAATCACGAGAAAAGTGATCGCTGCGCCCTGAGCAGCCAGATCATGTGCCTTATTCTTTGGAACCGCTAACGCTGTTACGATATGGTTTCCGTTGAGCGGTTTTAATTCGAGATTTGGAGCAAAAAGCATGATTTGGATTGTGTTAGCCGTCATCGGTGTGGTGGCTTTATTGGTGGTGGGTTACGTGATTGGTATCTACAACCAATTGGTGAGATTAAAGAATCGCTACGAGAATGCATTTTCTCAAATCGAAGTGCAGTTAAAGCGTCGCTACG
The DNA here is from genome assembly GCA_029245125.1 of Rubripirellula sp. Lineage (GTDB taxonomy): Bacteria > Planctomycetota > Planctomycetia > Pirellulales > Pirellulaceae > Rubripirellula. Next base: position 12,675 of record JAQWPZ010000056.1, on the reverse strand, counting down.
ACTTGATCCCGAACCTGGTAGAAACGGTCAAAGGCTATATGTCGCACGAGCGTGAAACGCTGGAAGCAGTGATCAAAGCTCGGAATCAAGCTGTGACAGGCCTGCAAGCCGCCGCCGCGGATCCGAGTAACGCCGCGGCAATCCAGTCGCTTGCTGGTGCGGAGCAGGGTTTAACGGGTGCGTTGAGTCGGCTATTCGCTTTGTCAGAGTCGTATCCTGATTTGAAGGCGAATCAGAACATGGCGCAATTGACGGAAGAGATTACCTCGACCGAAAACAAAGTGTCGTTTGCACGTCAGGCATACAACGACTCGGTAACGGCTTACAACACTTACAAGGAAACGTTCCCACCCGTAGCGGTTGCTGGAATGTTTGGACACTCTCAGAATTCGCAGCTGCTGGAATTTGACAGCGAAGCTATCGCAGAAGCACCGAAGGTTTCATTCGACTAAATGGCTACCGATTTTTATCAGCGTCAATCGGATGCTCGGCGAAGCACCTGGCGGCTGGTCGTGCTGTTCGGCATTGCTGTCGTGTTGATCGTGAGTTCGGTGGTGGCGATCACTTTCGTCGCCGTCGATTTTCAGTATCAACGAACCAATCGTCGGCCCGGATCCCAAATCTATGTCATTCCCGCGATCGCGGGTTTGGTGTCGCTGCTTATTATCGTTGGAGGCTCCCTCTTTAAAGTGTGGGAGCTGCGACATGGCGGCGGAATGCGTGTGGCGGAAGGTCTAGGGGGACGGCGGATCTATCCCGGTACTAGCGTCGGTGTCGAGCGGCGACTGATGAATGTCGTCGAGGAAATGGCAATCGCTTCTGGGGTCCCAGTACCACCTGTGTTCTTATTGGACGAGGATGGGATCAATGCGTTTGCCGCTGGTTATTCGCCCAGTGATGCTGTCTTGGGAATCACGCGCGGTTGTGCAGAGAATCTGTCACGCGATGAATTGCAGGGAGTGATTGCACACGAGTTTAGCCACATTCTTAATGGCGATATGAGAATGAGCATCAAGCTGATTGGGATCCTGCATGGGATTCTGTTGATCGGTTTGGTGGGACAGGTATTACTTAGAACATTCTTCTACGCAGGACACGGTCGGTCACGTTCTAACGGAGGAAAAGACGGGGGTGGCGGCCAAATTGTCTTGGTCATCTTGGCGGTTTCTGTGACGGCAATTGTGCTTGGATTCATCGGCACATTTTTTGGGAACCTTATCAAGGCTGCTGTCTCACGGCAGCGTGAATACCTGGCCGATGCATCCGCTGTCCAGTTCACGCGTGATCCGGGGGGAATCGCTGGCGCGCTCAAGCGAATTGGAGGATCGACCGCCGGATCGCAGTTGGAGGCTCCCAACGCAGCTGAGGTGAGTCACATGTATTTCGCTGAGGGTGTCTGGCAGGGTATCGCGGGATTATGGGCAACGCATCCACCGCTGCCGAAGCGAATACGCGCGATTGAGCCAAATTGGGATGGGAAGTTTTACAAAGGCCGCCCGAGTGCCAAGTCGTTTTCCAGTGGGCAGTTAGCTGGTTTCGCCGGTGCCGCGTCCAAGGCGACTGGTGCCGCGTCCAAGGCGACTGGTGCTGATGCTCAGGCCACTGGTGCGGCTGCGGGCAATAAGGCCGGTGCGGCTGCGGGCGATGCGGCTCAGGATGCGGGCGAAGTGCCGATTTCGTTGATCGATGAAGCCTACCTGCACGTGGGTGATCCGACGACCGAGCATCAGCACTATGCGGCAGAAGTAATCAAGCAATTACCCAGTGTCGTGCTTGAAACGGTGCGGGAGCCGTATGGAGCACGGGCTGTTGTTTATGGGTTGTTGCTCGACGAACAGCCAGAGATTCGCAAGGGTCAAATGGAGACGCTGCAGCAGCACGCCACGCCGGATGTCGTCAAGCTGGTTGTGAAACTGCAGGCTTCAATCGATGGTTTGGACATTCGGGCCAGGCTGCCACTGATCGATCTTGCGTTGCCGTCGCTTAAAGCAATGTCGATGAAGCAATATCAAGACTTTAGTCATTGCTTCGTTTCTTTGGCCAAAGCAGATCGTCAGATCAATTTGTTTGAATGGATGCTTGCGCAAGTCGTGATGCGGCACTTGCAACCGCAGTTTAACGTGGTCCAGAGCCCGCCGGTGCGATACTACGGGATGCAACGTTTGCAATCAGAATGTGCAACGTTACTCTCCACAGTTGCCTCAGCTGGCAATTCAGAGGAGAGAGCAGCGGAAGCGTTTGAGGCGGGCGCTCAACTCTTGCCCGAGCTCCGACTGAAACGAGTGCCACGCAAAGAATGTCATCTTGCAGGTCTTCAAGACGTGTTGGCAAAGCTGGATCGTGTTTCTGCGAAGCATCGAGGTCGGTTGGTCGATGCGTGTGCGGCCGCCATTTGTGCCGATGGCCATGTGACCTGGCAGGAGGCGGAATTGCTGAGAGGAATCTCGGATCTGCTCGACTGTCCCATGCCGCCTCTGTTGGTGAAAAAAACTGACACCTAAGAATCCTGATGGGGGCAAAATCCCGATGCCTACCAAACATTGAGGTCGACCAAACATTGAGGTCGACCAAGCATTGAGGTCGAAGAAATCGAGGATGGCGTGAGTTTGGAGATTGAAATGGCGGTCAGGTTTGCTTGTTCCTCATCGCATTGATAAAAGGCGAGGGGTGGAATTGAACTTTTGGTGTTCGCGTAAATGCAACGATAGGTCGAGTGCTGTTTTGCCGGCGATGAGCAAAACCAAGATGCCGACGGAACTTCCCAACGCGATTGTTAAGAATGCTCCCAGCAGGATGGCGATGTGCAGCAAAACAACGCGTATATAAGGCTGAAACATCAGCACGATGGGATTGGTGCGTTTGTATTCTCCGCGTCCCAGGTAGTTCGTGAAGAAAGAAATCAGGTGGCTGATTGCCAATGCGCCTACTCCCCACCACAGGTGCTCTTGGGTAAACACTTGCAACATCCCACCGAGACTTGGCATTTTCGGTACAGCATCGCCTCCCCGCCCAAGCAAGGCGAAGATAAATATGCCATGAACGGTGCAAAAGAGCCCGTAGTGAACGATGAAGAAAGGGACTAGAAAAAACTTCATTCGGTGCAGGATTTTGGAATGCTTATCCCAATTGTTGGTCATGTCTTCAAAATGCTCACGCTCTTCCCCGGTTTTCGGTTGGACTTGTGATTGCATCTTTTCCAGGCTGGGATCGGCAAACAGAATCTTCAGGACGTTGATGGCCCCAATGATCACGTTTTCTGACCAATAGAGTGCGACAATTGCAAATGTGCTCCAGCCAAACAAGAAGACCCCCAGTAATGGAACCGCATTGGCAACGAGCAGTCCGATCGTAGATGGGCGATGTTGGAGGGCTTGTTCCATCCAGCCGTGATCAGCTGGCTGAGATTCGGTAAAGTGATCGGGAGATTCTGATGGATTCTTCACGCGATTTTTCCCTCGTTCGTGCCACACAATCGGATGGTGCGTTTCATGCCTGGGTTATGATTCGAATGCTGTGCAGGTTGTACATTGTTTTGACGTGAGCTTACTCAAGTCAAAGCGGCTGCGAATCCATGGAGCTTCAAGCTTCTAAATTGTTGATTTGCCGTTGCTCCGCTGGCAATGCCAGAGCGTTGTTGCGGAGCAGTTTTGGGGAGAGGTCGATTATCCCGTCGCTGATTCTGTAGCTCGTAAAACCACAGTGAATCCCTGTCGTCCGTTGGTGCTGTCTTCGGTTGGTGCTGTCGCCCATCGCTGATGATAACTTCAGTTTCGTTGTGATCGAAATGGCGAAAGTCTGGCCAGTGCAGCAGATGGCTGATCTGGCAAGTTGTGCGATCGAGGATGAAGCTCTGGCACCGCCAGAGTTTAGATCATTCAAACAACCATTTTTTTCGTTTCAATATCGATGAGGGTCCAATTCAATGATGCGGGATCGGCGAGCTTGTCGAGGATGTGAGGGCAAGTTGAACTTACCATGGTGATAATCGAAATACACGCGACGCCGGGGGCCAAACGGGAATCGGTGGGCGGTGAACACGATGGGCGGTTGCGGATTAAGGTTTCTGCGAGGGCAGAGAAGGGGAGGGCGAATGACGCAATCGCTGAAGCGTTGGCTCGAGCACTCCGCTTGCCAAAGTCGGCTGTTACGCTGCGATCTGGACAGACAAGTCGCATGAAACGATTCGCGGTGGACGGAGATTCAGATGCGATTCAAGAGCGACTCAAGCAACTGCTCAATTCTGACTGATCAAGCTTCGACCAGGCGATCAAAACATTCGTCAGGAGGTCAGGTTCCACACCAGGCATCCTCTTTTTTCCCGGCGATACGGTGCTGGAATTCTCCATGGAATAGCAAGCCTATTGAATTGATCTTGATGCAAAACAGCTTGGCGACCGGGCCGTTGAGAATTCTTTTGGCAAATCCTCTGTCGGATTGGCTGCGAAAGGTGCACCGCAGGGTTTACACTTGCTGGCGGTGCAAGTTTTACACTTGCTGGCGGTGCAGGGAATCTTGATCCGGTTTGAAACGTGTGGATTGAAGGGAGAGCGAGTTGGGTTGGCAACTCCTAAGCATTGGCGTTTTTTATTCATTGATCTTGCTGGTCGGTCTGTACGCCGCTGGTAGGCGGAGCGAGGATAATACGACCAGTGGTTTGTTGTTGGCCAATCGAGGTCTGCCGCTGTGGATTGGTGTCTTCACGATGGTGGCCACGTGGGTTGGTGGTGGCTACATCAACGGGACCGCAGAGGCTGTCTATGACCCGCAGCGCGGTTTAGTGTGGACGATGGCACCGTGGGGTTACGCGCTCAGCATGGCAGTGGGTGGGCTGTTCTTTGCTCGCCGTATGCGGCGGATGAACTTCACAACACTTTTAGACCCCTTTGAAATTCGTTACGGGAAACGGGTTGCAGCCGCGTTGTTCCTGCCAGCGTTGGTTGGAGAGGTGTTTTGGAGTGCCGCGATATTGGTGGCCCTCGGAACGACGTTTGGAACGGTACTGGGGTTTGATGTTACAGCTTCGATTCTGTTCTCCGCGGCAGTCGCTGTTGGGTACACGATGGTGGGTGGACTTCGATCGGTAGCCTACACCGATGTCGTGCAATTAGTTTGCCTGGTACTGGGACTCTGCATCGCGATTCCGTTTGCGATTCGAAATGTGGGCGGTGCCGATGCGGTGATGACTGGTTACCTGGCTGAGATGACACCGTTTCCCTCGGGAACCGGTGTTTGGCTGTGGTTTGACATGGCATTGCTGCTGATTTTGGGAGGCATCCCATGGCAGGTTTATTTTCAACGGGTGTTGGCGTCCAAGGATGAGCAAACTGCGGTGCGACTTTCGTTGATCGGGGCAGTCGGCTGTCTGTTGATGGCCATTCCCGCAGTGATTCTTGGGGCAATCGGTGCAGTTGCTGACTGGGGGCCGACCGGTGTCGATCCGTCAGAACAACCAGCGATGATTTTACCCTACGTGTTGCGGCACCTGACTCCGCCGGTCGTGGCGACGGTGGGGCTGGCCGCTGTTGCTGCGGCCGTGATGTCGTCTGTCGATTCGTCGATCCTGTCAGCTTCGTCGATGTTTGCGTGGAACGTCTATCTTCCCTTGGTTCGACCCTCGGCATCAGATCGAGAACTGCGGTACGTGGTCCGTGTGGCGATTCTAGTGGTCGGATTGGCAGCGACCGCACTCGCGTTGTCAGTGCAGAGTGTCTATGTGTTGTGGTATCTGTGTGCCGACTTGGTCTACGTGGTGCTGTTTCCGCAATTGGTGATGGTGCTGTTCAATCGTCACGCGAACCGCACCGGCGCGATCATAGGCGCGTTGACGGGACTACTGCTACGGTTGGGAGGCGGTGAGCCGATGATTGGATTGCCTGCGTTTATTCCCTATCCCTGGCAAGGTCCGGCCGGCAGCGATTTTCCATTTCGCACATTCGCCATGTTGACCGGATTGCTGACCATCTGGTTGGTCTCACGGGTCACGGGCAAGCTTGATCCGCCGAAACCGTTGGCCGAACCCGCAAAACAAGCCTCCTCTTGATCCGCAGATTAATCGAACGGTTCATCAAACGGCTGGTCGAACGAAACCCATCCCATGTTCCCGTTAGCAGTGCATGAGCCAGATGAGCGGTTCATCGCATCTGGATTTGCAAGTTCGGCGGTCCGGCTTCGCGGCACCTCACTCATTCTGTGGTGCGGCAACTGTCGAACACCAAAACCAGCGATTTAGCCGATGCTGCGTGGTCGGTGGAAGGTTAAATAAAGGCTGATCCCAAGGTAATAGGCAACGAACAGCAGCGATCCGAAAACAAGCTTGGTGGAGGGTTCGGGAAGTTGCCAAACGATGGCAATGAGCGCGATGCCCCAGAGGCTGGCAAGTGTAAGTGTCAACTTGCGGAAGTGGGGTGTCCGTGACGGATAGACGTATTTGATTGGCACAAACACCAGGGCGATCAGCGATAACACAATGATCAGGTTGGCAATCGGAGTGAGTTTCATTGCCAAGAGGTACAGGACGACGACATTCCAATATGAGGGAAATCCCTTGAAGTAATGGTCAGGAGTTTTGGCATCGCTCTGACAGAATTGATAGGCCGATGCCATCGCGATCCCAGCGACTGCCCACCATGCCCAGGCCGTTGGTAACAGTTCAGCCCGATAGAGCAAAACCGCAGGGACCAGTACATAGCTGGCGTAGTCCACGATGTTGTCGAGTTGCTCGCCATTAAAATGAGGCAACACTTCCTTGACGCCTACCGCGCGGGCCAGTGCGCCATCGATCGCATCGATGAATACAGCGAGCGCCAGCCAGGCAAAGGCCGCTCGCCATTGGTGTTCGATCCCGGCATCGATGGATAGCAGGCAGCAAACCGATCCACTGGCGGTGAGCAGGTGGATGGTCCAGGCAACGGCTCTTCGCGATCGTGTAAAGCGTGTCGGTATCGGTTTCAGATCCCCGTGGTTAGCTGATGTAGAGATCGGTTGCTCCATCGTCATGGTTGGTGCCTCGTCCTTGCTTCAGTCAGCGGGCCAATAATAGATCTTGGGCATTCCCGATTCCGGTTGCTGCACGCGTTGGGGTTCAACGAAATGATTGGCAGCCCACCGATGCCACAAATCTTGCATCTCGCGAACTCGGTTGGGAAATTCAGCCGCACGATCATGTAACTCTGACCGATCGGTATCGATCTGATAAAGTTCCCAGCGTTGATCATAGCCGGTCCAAACTAGTTTCCACGGGCCGATTCGGACAGCGCGATTTCCTTCGTGTTCAAAAAAGATCGGACGTGCCTCCCAAGGTCGGTTTTCGATGACCGACCGCAGGCTGCGGCCGGCGAGCGGCAGAATCTCTTTGTCCCCGTTTCGCTGCGGATAGGTTGCCATGCCAAGATCGAGCAGCGTCGCAGTGAGATCGGTGATATGAGCGGGACGTCGATCAATTTCGCCATCTCGCGACAAGCCGGCGGGCCAATGCATGATCAGCGGAGACGAAATGCCACCTTCGTGGTTGTAGTGTTTGTAAAGTCGCAGTGGAGCGTTGCAGGCATTTGCCCATCCGGTGCCGTAGCTGTGGAACGTGCCCGGTCCTCCCATGCTTTGCAGGGAATCGCCTTCGTACAACCGATTCTTGGGATACGGATTGTTGTCAAAACCAAAGGGGTCCCACTCCGCACAGGCGCCATTGTCAGAGAGGAAAACGATCAGGGTATTGTCCAATTGGTTCGTTTGACGCAGGTGGTCGATGACACGTCCGATGTTCGCATCCATGATCTCGACCATCGCTGCGTAGGTGGCCATGCGACGACTCAAATCAGCTCTCCGATTCGGGTCGAGTGTATTCCAGGCGGGGATCGGTTGATCGTAGTAAGGTGAGTCACCATTTCGCTCAGGTACTTTGGTGACATGCCCGCGGGGAGAAAGCTCGGCTCCCTCTTGCACGATACCGATGTCGACCATCCGCTGCAGGCGTGATTGTCGAATCTTATCCCAGCCGGCTTGGTACGTTTTCACGTACGTGTCGATCACCTTTTTGGGAGCTTGCAGGGGGAAGTGTGGAGCGTTGTAGGCGAGGTATAAAAAGAAAGGTGCTTTGTTGCTGCCGGCCGATTGCATCAGCTCGATCGCTTGATCGGTGATCGCGTCGGTCGCGTAAAAATTGCTTGCTTCATATTGCGGTTGGGTTCGCCCGGCGGGGTGACGCACAAACAGATCGGGACGGTAGTAACTGGCGTAAGCACGGAAGTGGCCATAGAACTCGTCAAAGCCACGTTCGGTAGGGGTGCAAAGCGGGTTGCCTTTACCGCGAAGATGCCACTTTCCCGACATCAACGTTTGATAACCAGCCACCTTCAATCGTTCAGCCACGGTGACGCATCGATCTGTCAGGAATCCGCGATAGCCCGGTTTGTGATTATCGGCAGACATCGCTCCCACACCCGCTTGGTGGGGATAAAGACCAGTGAGCAGTGACGCACGGGTCGAGCAGCAGCGGGCCGCGTTGTACATCTGCGTCATCCGCAGGCCGTTATGAGCGAGACGGTCCAAATGGGGTGTCCGTATTTCACCGCCGTAGCAACCCAAATCAGAGTAGCCAAGGTCATCGGCGAGAATCACGACCAAGTTTGGCCGTTCGTTCTCTGTAGCGTTGGCCGAAGTGGTGAGCATCAAGAAGCACCCGATGATCCATGCTGCTCCGAAAGCACAGCTTGGGTGCAGTCGTGTCATCACGTTGGTGAGTCTTGTCAGACGCGTGGGTATCTTCAAATGCATAGGGCGAATGGGGTGCAAGACGGTAACTGTGGACTTCAGCCTGCTGAAACCGTCAATTTTAGTATGTTAAGATTCGGGCACCGACATGATGATGAGATTTCTTTGGGAACTTGTTGTCAGGCCGCTCGTCTGCTCCAGTCTGCGGTGGAGCTGGCTGATGCAGTTGATCCGTCGGGGCACGTGATCCATCCGTTAAAAGAGACTGAAAGACCAAACGATGAAAAAACGATGGCGCATCGCCGGAATCAACTTCTCGCACATGCATATGGGCGATTTACTGCGCAACGTGGCGGAGCATCCTGATGCGGACATCGTTGGCATTTGTGATGAGAATCGGGAAGCAATGAATCCCGCTGTTGAAGCGTTGGGTATCCCGAAATCTGATGTCTTTACGGATTACGAAAAATGCATGCAGGCGACGAATCCCGACTTGGTGATTCTTTGTCCTCCTACGGGTGAGCACGCCTTGTGGACTGAAAAGATCGCTCCTTTTGGTGCGCACTTGTTCATCGAAAAGCCGTTTGCCGCTTCCTTGGCGGATGCCGATTGCATGATCACAGCGGTCACCAAGACGGGGAAAAAAATGTTGATCAACTGGCCGATTCGGTGGGAGCCTTGTTATTACACGATGTGGCGTTTGATCAGCGATGGGTTGATTGGTGATGTCTTTGAGGTGCATCATTACGGCGGCAATCGAGGGCCGCTATATCACGGCGCCGATAAGGTCGAATTTGAACCGACTCCGGAAGAAAAGCAACGGAGTTGGTGGTACAAGTTAGAAGCGGGTGGCGGTTCATTGCGTGACTATCTTGGCTATGGAGTCACACTGGGGACATGGTTCAATGGTGGGCAGCGGCCCATTGAGGTGACATGTGTTACGACGGAGTCGCCCGGGTTGGAGGTGGACGAGCACAGCGTCACGGTTGCTCGATACGAGAACGGGTTGTCCAAGTTCGAGACCCGCTGGGGAACATTTACCGATCCCTGGGTGCATCAGCCGCAGCCGAAATGTGGATTTGTCGTGCGGGGCACCAAGGGCACGATTTCCAGTTACGACTATGAGCAGACCGTACGAGTTCAAACGGCGGAGCATCCGGAAGGATTCGATCACCCGGTCCAGGAACTTCCGGAGGGCGAGCGTAACGGGATTGAATACATGTTGACTCGCATTGACAGGGATCTGCCGATTGAAGGACCACTGTCCCCTGAGATCGCGAGAATTGGCCAACAAATTATCGAAACAGCGATCCGCAGTGCCGAGGCGAAGCAAACGCTACCGCTGGTTTCTGGTGATTAACAACGGTTTTGTGATCTTGGTCGACGCTTGCTGTGTCGAATCCGTTGATCGTGAAGTGGTTCGATTTGGTTGGACAGCTCGCAAACGAGACGAACTGATCGGAATAGTTTTTTGTGGTTAGCCTTGGTGCGAGATTTGGCGGGCTGCGATACATTGTTAGCGGCGAAGGCACGGATCTAACCATGATCGGCGTCATCGCCAACGCCCAGGTGGTGGAATTGGCAGACACAGGGGATTTAAAATCCCCCGGCCAAATGCGGCTGTGCGGGTTCGAGTCCCGCCCTGGGCACTGCTGCTATTCTCCGAGTCGTTGCAACGCTCCCAGCAAATCGGACGACACTAAGTGTTGTTTGTAACGTGTTCGACCGAATCCTCTACGCGCCGGTATTTTTATACGCCAGTTCGGCATCTCCTGAGCGGAACGGCGCTAGCCGCCGGTCTCTGGTGCAAGGGACACGCGTCCGGACAAAGTGGACAGGCATAAACTCCTTCGTCGAATTTGCAGTCAAATCACTTTGCACCTGTCCCCAATTTGCACTTTTTTATGCGCCAGTTCGGCATCTCCTGAGCGGTACGGCGCTAGCCGCCGGTCTCTGGTGCAAGGGACACGCGTCCGGACAAAGTGGACCGGACAAAGTGGACAGGCATAAACTCCTTCGTCTAATTTGCAGTCAAATCACTTTGCGCCTGTCCCCAATCTGCATTTGCCTGTCCCCTTGCATTCTTAGCGGCCGCAATCTCCGAGACCTGCTGGCGTTTTACGCGGTGGCCTACATTCGGTGGGCATGATGCTTTAGGATGCTTGGTAGGAACTGGCAGCACCTTAGGACTCTTCTCAACTGCTCATGAGCGACTCATCTCAAACCATTCGCATCTTTATTTCCAGTCCTGGCGACGTCGCTGAGGAACGCGACGGCGCAAAACGTGTCGTCGAGGGACTGCAAAAGTCCTACCCACAGGCGACATTGCAGTCGGTGTTGTGGGAGGATCTTGCTCTGCCAGCGACCGCTTCGTTTCAGGAAACGATCGACATCCTGCTAGGGCGAGAACCGATCGACATTGCGGTGTTCATTCTCTGGTCACGGTTGGGATCGCCACTCGGGGCAGCGATCACCAAACGCGATGGCAGTCCGTACCACAGTGGGACTGAGCGTGAGTTCGACCTGATGCTGGAGGCGCATGAGCAGAGTGATCAAAAGCGACCGGTGATCCTGGCTTACACTCGCGACGATGACACTGCGTTCAGGGAAAAACTGACCAAGTGCGCAGATACCGAACTGGAAGGATTGATCCAGCAGCGAAGGCGCGCCGAAGCGTTTATTGAAGAACAATTCCACGACACCGAAGGCCATAACTTCCGCGCCTATCACACGTACTCCGAAGCCATCGGTTTTCTACAGCGTCTGCGGGTTCATCTGCGGAATTCGATCGACGAGTTGCTGGACGTCGATTCGATCACCTGGACCGAGGAACCGTATCGCGGTTTGGAGACGTTTGACGTCGAGCACGCTCCGATCTTTTACGGTCGCGAGGAAGAAACCTGCGATCTGCTGCAACGACTGCGGGATCAACAAGAGGCGGGTTGCGCGTTCGTCGTGATCGTAGGAGCGAGTGGCTCGGGGAAGAGTTCGCTGGCCCGTGCTGGCGTAGCCGCCAATCTCGTTCAGCACGCCGATGACGAGGGCGGGAAGTGGCAAGTCAGTGCGTTCATCCCGACACTGGCCGACCAAAGTCTATGCCATACCTTGGTGCGTGCGATTGGCGAAGTCTTGCCGGAACTGATCGATTCGCAGGAGGCCGCGACCAACCTCACCGAAGGACTGGCGGAGAATGCCGCGTTGACGGTCAAACTGACGATCGCTCCCGCATTTACCCGCGCCAGCGATCCGGTGCGTCTGCTGTTGATCTTGGACCAGATGGAGGAACTGTGGACCGACCGCAACACCACGGCGGAGGATCGCGAGAGTTTTCTGGCGGCGCTCAAGGCACTGGCCGAAAGTGGTCACGTGGCCGTGCTGGCAACGTTGCGCAGCGACTTTTACCATCACGCCCAAGCATCACCAAGTTTTCTCAGCTTAAAAGGGGAGCGTGGGCACGTCGATCTGCTTGCTCCTGACGCTGCCTCGGTCCATCGGCTGATCACCGAACCGGCGCGGCTGGCCGGTTTGAAATTCGAGCAGCATGAACAATCGGGTCGATCCCTCGATGAAGTGATCCTGCAAGACGCCGCTCACGATGCCGATGCACTGCCGCTGTTGGAATACACGCTGTCGGAACTGTATCGTCAACGCAACCAGGAAGAGCGTCTGCTGACCTACGCCGCGTACGTGGAATTGGGCGGTGTGGAGGGGGCGATCGGCAAGCGTGCCGAAGAAACGTTTGTCGCTCTGCCTGCGGATGCCCAAGCGGCGCTCGACGAAATCCTGCCGCTGCTGGTCAGTGTCGATGTGGCGGGTGAACAGGCCGCTGTGCGGCGGAGGGCCAAGGTGGCTGACCTCACAGCCACCCCGGCTCGCAAAACACTCACCGATCAACTGGTGGCGGCTCGCTTTCTGACCACCGACCGGGAGGGAGAAACACCGATCGCCAGCCTGGCTCACGAAGCGCTG